>QMZE01000143.1 GCA_003663025.1 Archaeoglobales archaeon | reverse complement strand
TCCACATGGTTACTAGTGAAGGTTAAGCCCTGCATATTCGTCAGTATAAAACCGTAACGACCGCTCGCCGCAGTAACGTACATGCGATTACCGCTAATAACCCAATCGATAGACCCATTGATAGCAACCGAAAAGAGATTGAAAAAACCTCCACCTTGCACATAATTGTTCGTCACACGAACGCCAGTGCACGATGTGATAGCTGCCTGACTCCCTCCCATGAAATTACCACCTGAAGAAACAGAAGTACAACCATCAATCGTCACGTAGTTATGTGGAGCAAAAACAGCACCTGCACCTGCTGTATTGTAATTCACCACATACAGATCACTGACCTTATTCCCTTCGCTCAAAGTCCATATCTCCGTTACCCCCCCCAACGAAGATATCTGCACCATTGCAGTAGGTGGAACCTTTTTGTCCTTGAATCCTTTTACGTGAACTCCAGTAGGCTGCGTAATAGGTGAATCCACTGTAGTAACACCACGTACAGTGATCTCCACTGGACCGTGGTCCATTGTCCTGTAGGTAGCATACCTCGCGTACTCAAACGCGGTGAACAGGTTATCATACGCACACTGACCTACCTTAACCGAACCTGACGCATAGCGAGATCCAACACTCCAAGGATCATCGACATGATTCACATTCTGAGTGAACTCCCTCAGCGTCGTAATATCAGTTGCGTTGGTTTCCACGTAGTAGAGAAGCACACCGCGCTCAGGAGGATCAGTCGTGTCACTGTAGTGGTACACATCCGAGACATCAGACACGTCCTGCGTACCGCCAAGCACGTAACGCATCGCCGCCTGAATATCACCCCCGTACGTACCAGTGACATCAATGACGTTGTAGGCACCACTCATGTCAGCCCAAACGAGCTGAAGGGCACTTGCGCCAACCGCCAGACTCTGAACCGTACTCGCAGTTATACGCTGACCCCTGCAATAGTATGAACCGCCGTTGATAGTAAACGCAAAACCAGTCCCGATATACACCGAGTTAAACTCGTTATGAGCACCGTTCCTCCGAAGAAGAACTCCGGATCTGCCTAACTCATTTGTAGGACTATAGATCAGATCCTGAAGGGCACCGTCTGCCATCTCAGCTTTACCCAGGTTTCCCCAGATACGGGCATCAACTGACTGACGCGGAGTAGACACAGGATCGTACCCGAGGATCCACGCCGCAGATGCTGAATTATACCAATAAGGTAAACAGGCTATACGCATGTACTCGTCGGAACCCGTGGTCATGGAAGCAGCTACCGCAATCGTGTCAGACGTACTAGCCGTTGGCAATTTATCATCCGTAGGTGCACCACCTGTAGCAGTGTTGACCCATACATCAACCCAATGAACTCCATCCGCCGCATACAACCGAACGACATGAGGTGGTTCCGCTGCGTAGACTATCACACCTTCTCCGCCATCCCATGTAAACGTCCACGGCCCAGGGCCAGTAGCCGTTACCGCCAGGACCGCACTCCCCGCAGGATAGTCCGGTGACATATCCAGTATCCACGTCCCTGTCATATTCCGAGTAACAGGGTAGGTAGCCTTCGCCACATAAGAAACATTCTTTTCATCCGAAACATACACCTCATACATATAAGTTGACTGCGCCGGAGTAGGTATAATTTGAATGCCTGTGGGTGAGTTAACCTCGTCCATCTTCACGCCGTTGACATAGTACTTATCGTTCCCTACAGGAGCCTGTACAGAAAAAGTATCGGGTGCAGCTGCCTCATTAATTGTCACAGCCAGACACGTAGGCTGGGATCCCCTCCAGATACCGTTCGAGTGCATCACATCCTGGTGCTCATTCAGTAGGGAAAAAGATTCCCCGCTGAAATCATCCAGCGACTGGCCATGCGGGTTTTCAGGAGAAATCGTACCCGTACCCTGCATGTTCCGATGCAAGTGATCGTCAGCAGTCAACCTCGGAATATCCTGGGCGTACAAATTCGTTACAGTGATCACCTCTGTCAAAGGAAAGGTGCCTGTTGTGGGTAATACCGTCGTCGCAACCAGAATACGAATACTCTCACCGGCTCCATCAAGAACGTCATACGTGCCATCAGATGTCACATTCGTGGCGGCACCCACACCGTTAGATGTAGTCCAGGTAAAATCATAGTTCCCTGCACCCACGTAAGTGTAGCTCAGCGTACCGTCCCCTACCGGGGTATCCGGGGTGAACGAAACCACGTCGACTCCGAGAATCGTCAATAGCGCACGAGGCGTAGAGTACAGGATATTGTTGTACTCAGTAGGACTCTGGATGCTACTAGCCGTCAACGAAGAGGCTGGACCATTAGCAGTCACCTTTGCAATCAGAAGAATACGATCCTGAGCATCGTTCGCCAGATTATCATCTGTTAGAGGAAGGGCACCATACTGCGCCTCTGTGTAAATACGAACACGAGAAGAACCCTCCACATAAATAGGGTAAGTATTTCCGTTACTCTCGTGAGGCTGGTAGTACTTATTGGTTTCAGTGTAAACCGCACAAACGTAATTCACCACACCTGAAGTTTCATCCGCCAAGGAGATGTCCACGAACGCGCTGCCTATGTCGATAAACTCCCCGTTGGGGACAAAACCAGTAGCCTGTGTAATATCGATATGAGTAAACGGAGCCACACCTGATCCGTTTACGGTTACAACCCCTCCCGTCAGTATTCCGCGGGAAGTCCAATCCAGCCGATTCCGAAGAATCTCTGCGGATTTAGTCCGTTCTGTTCTGCGAAGAGCAACGTGGTCAACAGTGACGCCATCAGGATAAAGACTACCTTCCATTGAGTACCTCTCTACTGTCAGGCTTAAGTTACCTGACCCTCGGAATATGTCTCCGGTTGTTCACTACTCTAACACCAACTGACTGGGAATCCTAAAAACGCAGCAGCATGTACGAAGATTAACGGGCACGGACAACTCTCCGCAAGGTACGCTGCCCTTCAAGCCACTTTATAGCCTTCTTTGTCAGCGAATCAGACACTCCACCGCGCTTAATGGTTTCCGCTGACATACGAAGATACTTCTTAAAGATGCGAACATCCTTTTTGCTACATCCGTACGAACGCAGCGTGTCCCCCAGTATATTAATATCAAGAAGCTCTCCCGTGAAATAGTAGTGAAGCTCCATGTTAGTACGATAAGCCTCCACTTCATAAATGGACCTCTTCGTGGAAGAAGTAGCGTAATTAAATAGGAAACTAAGAGGATCCTTGTCGAACTGAAGGACATGACGGTGCTCGTGCACACACAATGCAAACTGGTTACGGCGATCTGCTGCTTTTCCCTGGCCGATCTTAACCGGCGTATATATCTTGTGCCCTATGGTTGTCGTGAATCTCTTCAAGAAGGTCTTCTTGCTCTGAATCCCCATCTTCTCAAGGAACCACCCCGCGAGTTTCATCTCATCAGAGTCTGCCTTCGTAATAACCTGTGTCTTGTAGGCTTTCTGCATGTATTTCCAGAAAGCACGTACCTGCGCTGCTGTCGGAGTTGCTTTTCTCACTGATCACCTCCAGTACATTCCTCTTCCGGAATGCAAGAATGTCCGGCGTCCACCTCGCAACAGGTCCAGTCCCACTCAACCGGATCAACAGTAGAGCAGTTCATCACCAGATGCCAATCCTGCTCGGCATCACAGATCATAACCCTGTTACCTGAACATCGCGTCTCCTCCGCCACACAACCATCGTGACAGGATACGCAAATTAATACCAATAACACCAAAATTAGAAAATATTTAAACATTGGTTATCCCTTGTACAAATGGAGATGCACCGTGTAAATGCAACCCCTTCAAAACCAGCGATCTCATGCGAAAATCACGCAGATCACGGATACTGCTTACCGAGAGTCGCAACTGATGAATCACATGGCCCGCTGGTGACTGATTTACACTCACGTTCTCGTTTCGCTGCACAGTCACCCACGACGCCGCCTGGCAGGAAGGAGAATCCACCCCTGACCGATGCTCCATGAGCACAGTGAGGCTGCTACGGGGGTACATACGCTCCTCGTAATGAGTCAGGAAATACTGAATCCCTGCAATATACTGGGAAGAGTCTACTACGACAGTGTACGCATCCACAAAACGCCAGTTTGCAGGAGAAACCTCACGACGACCTTCAACAGCCTCGAAGTAAAGAGATGCCGTTGCCTTGTTCATATCAGAACGGTAGGAGAGGGGGGCGCGATAGGTCTTCTCACTGAAATACACCGCTACGGTGTTTTCACGGGTAATCGCATCGTGCTCCATTCGGTCCCACAACATGTAATCGGCGAACCACGCATAGTCCTGGAAGGTACCCCCCAGATCCAACAACGGAGTAGTCAGCCTGTAC
>QMZE01000142.1 GCA_003663025.1 Archaeoglobales archaeon | reverse complement strand
TGTGGATATGGATCATCTTCACTCGGTATCATCTCATCCTTGGGTATGAGTGAGACGTAGATTATGCTCTGGGCACACATCAGTCTTGCAGTCTCATCGTCAACATCCTCACCAAGCATGTATCTAATTGTAAGCTCGTTTCCAGGATTTAGGTAAAACTTTATACCCAATCTGTTTGCAACCTCCCTTGGAAGATCCAAGACTTCAACATCAAATCCCCTCTCCTTCAAGATCTCTGGTAAAAGTATGTGTATCTGACCAGCCTCAATCAACCCATCTCCAAACTTCTCAATCTCATCTGCCCTCATCTCATCTCTAACAACAAACCTATCAGCATCAGCCCTTGTAAATCTGACAGTTGCATCAACGAGGTAGTCAAAATCCCTCTTTAGAAATGCTTCCTGATAGTCTATCCATGCTGAACCAACCTTCCTCTCAACATCCCTAACCTTCAAAGTCCTCTCATCCTTCCCTACCTCTTGGTTTGATTCTATCGCCCTGTGTATCATTTCGAGTGTCTCGAGGTAAGGTTCAACTTGAACTATCCTCTTCCCCATCCTGTATAGATCCCTAAGTATCATGCACTGATGTGTTGAGTATATTGGGAAAGAGGTGTTCAAGCCTTCAACGTATTGACCAATTGAAATCTCCCCTTTCAGCATCCTCTCAAAATTCCCATCCCTAGGTTCTTCAATGATTATCGTATCGTATTTCCTTGCAATCTCCTCAAAGTGTTTTAGCATCTCAACCCTGTGTGATGTGAAAAGCACCAGCATGTTTTAAGTTCACAAAGATGTATAAATCTATTATGAGGTGGTTGATAGTAGTTACAGTTTTGGCTTCAACAACATTCACATTCCTCTACGGAGGTTTTAAACTTGTGTCTGAGGTTGAGGTGGGTGTGAAGGGTGATGGATGGATAAAGTTACCTGAACCAAGGAAGAGGGGTGAAATCTCTGTTGAGGAGGCTATAGAGAAGAGGAGATCGATAAGAGATTACTTGGACAAACCAATAAAGATTGAACACCTATCACAGATACTCTGGGCTGCTCAGGGCATAACTGATCCAATCAGGAAGTTCAGATCAGCACCAAGTGCTGGTGCAACGTATCCCTTGGAGATATACGTTGTAGTTGGGGAGGTTGAGAGTTTGAATCCTGGAGTTTACCACTACAACCCATACAACCACAGTCTGAGGCTAATTAAGGAGGGAGATTATAGGTATCAGCTTTACAAAGCTTGTGTAGATCAGGAGTGGGTTTTGAAGGCTCCAGCAAGCATAGTTATAACTGCCGTTTACGAGAGGACCACCTCAAGATACGGTGAGAGGGGTATCAGATACGTTCACATGGAGGCTGGACACGTTGGACAGAACATATACCTCCAAGCTACAGCTTTGGGAATGGGGACAGTTGCAGTTGGGGCCTTCTATGATGAAAAAGTTGAAGAGATTTTGAATGCAAAAGGTAGGGCTTTGTACGTTTTCCCATTGGGATACAGGTGATTTTATGATATTTGTAAGTCACTACAGGATGGCAGATGTATCCATAATTCATGGATTTCTCGTCCTTCTAACAGGTATCATGCTCCTAAAGTTTAAGAAGAGAAGTTTGAGGGTCTTCCATGCTACCTTGGGAATACTGACATCGATATACGGGATAATAACTTACCTCGTTACACCTTAGATGTTTGAATACAGGAACTTCATGAGATCCCTCTCAGTTATGATACCCTCCAACCTTTCGTTCTCAACTATCAATGCTGAACCCTTCCCACTCTCAACCATACCCCTCACAACATCCGATATCTTGTCTCTACCTTCAAATATGAGTGGATCCCTATACTTCATTATCTCCGAGTTTGCTGCAATCTCATGAATCCTCTTCTCTAGGATGTCACTTATGTTTCCAGTTTCAAGCATCTTAAAAGCTTCCCTTGAGAAGTATCTCAAGAAGTCTGTTGAGACGAGCATTCCGTATAGGACATCATCCCTGACAATTGGCAACCTCCTTATACCCCTGGATATCATAACCCTCATGGCTTCTCCAACACTCATGTCTGGTGAGATCGTTATAACCCTCCTCGTCATGTAGTCCCTAACGTATCCATCCAACCTACCCTGTCCAGCCAAAAACCTAACTATATCCCTCTCAGTCACAATTCCAAAAACCCTCTCATTGCTGTCAATGATTGGACATCCCCCAACCCTCTTCCTCATCATGAGCTCAACAGCATCCTGCCATGAATCGGTGTTCCTAACGTAAACGACATCCCTATTCATTATCTCAACAACGCACTCGTTTATTGCCTTTGCAAGGTTTCCATCGTATTTATTGGTTATTATCTTGTGCTTCTCACCACCTCCAAGGAAATCTATCAGGTCTGTTGAAGAGACAATTCCAACCAACTTCCTAGTCCCAGCGTCTGCAATTGGCATCCTCCTAAATCCCTCCTTAACCATGGACTTCAGAGTATTCATTATTGTCGATCTTGGTGGAACTGTCTTGACATCTCTAGTTGCCAACTTCATTACACTTCCAAGTTTCATCTAAGCACCTCATAGCAGTCTTCACATACCTTCATCCCATCAACATCGTATAGGATGTCCGAGATCTTACCACACCTCTCACACTTACCACTCAACTCCTCAACTTCGTAATACTCGTTCTTCAAAAGCTCTGCAAACTCACCAAGATCTATCACGACACTCAGTATGTCGTTGTCAGTTACAATTCCAACGAGATCACCGTTACTGTTTACAACTGGTAGCCTTCTTATCCCCCTCTTCTTCATTATGTCACTCGCCTCCCTAACGCTGGTGTTTGGATTTATCGTTATCAGGGGTTTGCTCATTATATCACCAACCTTAACGTCAGAAGGTAGCATGTTTCTTGCAACAACCTTGTAGAGTATGTCCTTCTCGGTTACAATTCCAATTGGCTTTCCATCCTCCACGATAACAACACTACCAACTCCAAATTCTATCATCCTCCTTGAAGCACTCAAAAGTGAATCTTCCCTCCTAACCGTGCAGACATCTCTCGTCATTATCTCCTTTACTGGTATGTCTGTCATAACCATCACTAAGTGAATTTAAGGGGATTGATTTAAAGGACTTTCGGATTCAGGTTCTGTTGAATTTTAGGGTGTTGCATAGAGGGTGTTATCTGCAACTCCTTAGATATTCTCTACCGATATTACTTTCTTGTTCTGCCAGTCAACCTTTGCTTTAAATGTTTTACCTCCGCAATTGTTAAATGGACTTCTTTCACTTTCCCTAGCTTAACTACTAAATTGCTTTTCAAAACCTTTAATGGGCATTTGTAGGGAATTTTTCCTGAGTTCCAAACTAATTCAACAGCTTCTCTCACAATTTCTTCTTCCTCTACGTTCAGTTTCTCTTCTGTCGATTGTGGCTTAAGAAAAATTTTATTTATTCCATCAATCCATGTTTTATCTATCTCCTTACTTCTTTCTTGCTGTATTGCCCAGCAACTGTAGCCTACTTCATGACCTACTAAAATATGACCCTCTAAACCTTCAGATAAATTGTCTTCCAAAATAAATAGGGCATTTTTAACTTTTTCTAAAATTCTGTAACCTTTTTCATCTGTCAGAATATGGTATCTTTCCTCTGGCTCAATCCATTGTGAAATTGTAATATCTATTGGTTTCCTAAAAATTAGCTCTACAACTTTGTCTTTCTGCTTTATTTCCTGAATATCTTCCTCGCTAAAAACACATCTTGCTTGTAAATTTAATTCATGAAGTTTGCGAGTAAGTAAACTTGCTATTCCTTTTCCGTCTTCAGATTTTGGGTCTATAATTTCTTGTTTACCATCTTCATAAAACACAATCTTTTCAACCATTTCTTTAGTTGGTTCTATTTTTGTAGATTGCCAGTTGGTTGAAGTGTTACCCTGGGTAAGACCTTCATAAACTGCCATTGTCATGCCAATTGTGGTTTGAGAAAAATAATGATAGCCAATACCTGCACCAATCAACAAACCAACTATTACACAGAGACTAACTGCAAGTGCAAGTTTAGAAGTTGTAGTATTTATTCCTTTGTGTTTATCAACAAAATATTTGATTATGCTCGCAATTAAAACACCGGCAGCTCCACAGAAAATAAATTCAGGGAAAGCTCTTCCCCCCATCTTTCCAAAATGGTGTGCAGTTATTATTGTGCCCGTAACAATACCCACACCAATTGAAAAGCATACAACAAATGCTATAAATTTTGGGCTCCAGCTTTTGTTTTTCATCATATACCACTTAGTTTAAATTTTTAAAATACTTTCGATTTTGTTCGGTTTTTACCGAATTATTTCAGCAAAACAACATTCCCCATTCCT
>QMZE01000141.1 GCA_003663025.1 Archaeoglobales archaeon | reverse complement strand
GTTGAGTGAAAGCTTTAAATTTCCTAGTGGGATAACAAAATCTCATGACAAGAAAAAAGAAAGTAAAGACAACTGGAAGGTTTGGAGCAAGATACGGATTGAGAGTTAGGAGGATGGTTGTAAAGATTGAGGATTTGCAGAGGCAGAGATACGTATGCAAGAGGTGTGGTAAGAAGGCTGTTAAGAGGGTTGGAAGTGGTATCTGGGAGTGTAAATCTTGTGGTTACAGGTTTGCTGGAGGTTGTTACGTTCCTTCAACAACAGTTGCAAGATCATTTGAGGTGTAAGCATGTATATATGCTTGATATGTGGTGAGGAGGTTGATGTAGATCTTGCAAGGAACATAATACAGTGTCCAAGGTGTGGGAACAGAATTCTGATGAAGCCAAGACCCCCAGCCTTGAGGAAGATTGTTAAGGCAATATGAGTGATGGGTATGGAGAGAGTTAAGCTTGGGGTTGTAGTTTCAGAGTTCAATCGAGACATAACATACATGATGGAGATTCTTGCAAGGGAGCATGCAGAGTTTCTTGGTGCTGAGATATCTGAAGTTTTGAGGGTTCCAGGGGCATTTGACATACCCCTTGCAGTTAAAAAGATGCTTGAGAGGGGTAAGGTGGATGCAGTCGTTGCGATAGGTTGTGTGATTGAGGGTGAGACTGAGCACGACGAGATAGTTGCCCAGCATGCAGCTAGAAAGATCATGGATCTGAGTATAGAATTTGGAAAGCCAGTTACACTGGGAATAAGTGGACCTGGAATGGGTAGAGTTGCTGCACAGGAGAGGGTTGACTATGCAAAGAGGGCAGTTGAGGCTGCAGTCAAGCTCGTGAAGAGACTGAGGGATTATGAGAAGACTTAAAATAATAAAACCTTCAGCAACCCTGAGGATATCTGCATTGGCCAAGGAACTGTTGAAGGAGGGAAAGCCTGTTGTAAATATGAGTGCTGGAGAACCAGACTTCAAAACACCTCAGCACATAGTTGAGTCTGCCATAAATGCTTTGAATGAAGGAAAACACTTCTACACACCAACAAGAGGTATTCCTGAGCTTCTGGATGCAATTGCAGAGAAGGTAAATGTTGAGAATGGTATTCCGGCAAAACCTGAGAATGTGATTGTTACACCAGGTGCAAAGTATGCAATATTCTTAGCAATGCAAGTCCTGTTGGATGAGGGTGATGAGGTTATCCTACTCGATCCAGCATGGGTTAGCTATGAGGCAAACGTTATCATGGCAAACTCAAAGCCTGTCTGGGTAAAACACGATGAGAAATTTGAAGATGCACCCATAGAGGATCACATAACTTCAAAGACAAAGATGATTGTCATAAATACTCCAAACAATCCAACAGGTGTAGTTTATTCAAAGGATTTCTTAAAGAAGGTTGCAGATCTCTCAATTGATCACAACGTATACGTCTTGTCGGATGAGATATACGAAAAAATCATATACGAAGGAGAACATTACAGTATCGCAAGCTTTGAAGGTATGTTTGAGAGGACGATAACGATAAACGGATTTTCAAAGACATACTCAATGACAGGGTGGCGTTTGGGTTATGCAATAGCATGTGAAGAAATAATAAGAGATATGAACAAGATTCAGTCTCATTCTGTAAGTCATCCAACGTCTTTTGTCCAGTATGCAGGTTTAACAGCTTTGAAGGGTGATCAGAGTTGCGTTGAGGAGATGGTAAGGAAGTTTAGAAGGAGGAGAGACAAGATTTTATCGGGATTGAATGAAATTGGAATAAGCTACATTTATCCAAAGGGTGCATTTTACGTTTTTATGAAAGTTGGAGATGGAACAGAGTTTGCAGAGAGGTTTTTGAAGGAGGAGTTTGTTGCCGTCACACCAGGTGAGGCCTTTGGAAGTTATAGGGAATACGTTAGGGTTAGCTATGCAACTTCGGATGAGAACGTAGATGAGTTTTTAAGTAGGCTCGATGGGTTTGTGAAAAGATTTAAATGCCAAGTGCTATCCTTTGGCAATGATCTCAAATCAAGGGACTATGGTGATCTGAATGGGTGAAGTTCTTGTGTCTGGAGTGCCAGGAGCAGGAAAGACTATGCTGTTGATAAAGATAATGAGAGATTTCAAAAACATCATCTGGGTTACAACGATGAGGAGTGCAAGGGCTTTGAGAGAGTTTTTGAGGAGTGATGAGATATGGATTGTTGACACGCACACATGGGCTCCTGTGAAGTTTCATCCAAGAGACATAGTCATAGGCAATCCCCTAAATCTCAACGAGGTGAACTTGGGGATAGGTAGGATACTGGATGTGATAGATGAAAAGGCACTTGTAATATTGGATTCTCTCTCTGGGTTACTCCTCTATCACAACCTACAGAGGGTTGTTCACTTCTTAAGGAGTGCACTCGTAAAACTTGAGGAAAAGGAGGCATCAAGCCTATTTACACTTATAAAGAATGCTCACGATACTCAAACTGAAAACAGTCTATATGCAATGTTTCCAAATGTCATAGAGTTGATATGGGAGAATGAGAATAGATACGTCAGGGTTGTTAAGGCTTTGGAGTATTTGGAACCAAGCTTTGCAAAGATGGAGATTGTCAAGGATGACGTAATACTCCCAAGACACATAATGGATTACATACTCAAGGTTCTCAAATCTTGAAAATCTCTTCAATTTTACTCTCAATACCCGAAAAAACATATTCAACACCAATAGCAGCCAGAAATATTGCCATGACTCTTGCAACAATATCAGAACCACTCTTACCCAAGACTCCAATTATGAGATCGCTGTAGATGTGAGTTAGTCTCACCAATACGTAAACCACAATTATAGCTACTAAGAGTAGAATCTTTGAAAATGGATCCCAGGCTTCAGCACTCAAAACGATGGATGCCGTTATGGCTCCAGGTCCAGAGTAAAGTGGGAGTGCTATTGGGAAGACTGCAAGTGAATCTACATCAACGTGCTTCAAACCCCTAGTCGCATACATCTCCTTCCTGGCACCTCCCAACAGTATATCAACTGCTATTGCAAAGAGTAAAATTCCCCCAGCAACCTTCAAACTCTCAATGGATACGTGAAAGAAACTTAGGAGACAATCTCCAACAATCGTTATCAGTATCAAAAGTCCACACGCTATCAAGGTAGATTTCTTTGAAATCTCATCTCTCTCCCTATCGCTGAACCTCTCGGTTAGAGCTATGAAGAACGGTATGTTTCCAGGTGGATCTACAATTACAAATATCGTTGTGAATGCTGTTATGAAGTAGCTGACATAGTCCACAACCCCATTAATCTTGAGTATAAAAATTTTCAAGACCAACGTAATGTGAACATGGAGTTTGATGATGTTGTTGAGAAGGTTGTCGAAATCATAAGGAGAGCTGAGACTGAGTTGAGTGAGGATGTTGTGAAATCCATAAGGTATGCTTACAAGAATGAGGAGAACGAGATTGCAAGGATGAATCTGAGGAACATAATTGAAAACTTTGAGTATGCTAGGGATAGGGGAATTCCAATTTGTCAGGATACTGGATCTCCAACCTTCTTTGTTGAGATTGGTAGGGAGCTTTGTCTCGATTTCAACTTGAGGTCTGCAATAGTTGAGGGTGTTAATAGGGCTACGAGGGAGATTCCACTAAGACCAAACTCAGTCCATCCCATAACAAGGGAGGTGCTTGGAAACTTTCCCGAGATAAACTTCGATGTAGTTGAGGGTGACGAGTTGAAGATTGCAGTTATAATGAAAGGTGCTGGGAGTGAGAACTGTTCAAGGTTAAGGATGATGAATCCAAGTGATGTGGATAGGATAAAGTTGTTCGTTGTTGACGTTGTTAGGGAATCTATGGGTAAGCCATGTCCACCTATATTTGTTGGATTGGGTATTGGTTCAACTTTTGATGGATGTGCAAGGCTTGCAAAGAAGGCTCTGTTGAGAGATGTGACAATTATGAACGAATTTGAGATTGATATACTCGATGCAATAAACAAGCTTGGGATTGGAGCTATGGGGATGGGTGGCAGATTTACGGCATTGGCTGTCTTGAGTGAGGTTGAACCTTGCCATACAGCATCTCTACCAGTTGCTGTAAACGTTCAGTGTTGGGCGAACAGGAAGGCATTTGCGATTTTGAGGTGATTTCATGGAGATAAGGAGCCCAGTTGATTGTGATTCTTTGAGAGATTTGAAGGTTGGAGATGAGGTTTACGTTACGGGTAATATTTTGACTGCAAGGGATCTTGCACACCGTAGGATAATTGAATACCTTGAGGAGGGAAGGGAGCTTCCATTTGAGATTGACAGATCGATAATTTATCACTGTGGACCCCTGATAAAAGATGGCAAGGTTTTATCGGCAGGTCCAACAACATC
>QMZE01000140.1 GCA_003663025.1 Archaeoglobales archaeon | reverse complement strand
GATGAACCTCAACAGCATCTAGATTCTAAGCATAGAGAAAAATTTGTAAGGGATTTCCTACCAATTATATGTGAAAATAGTCAAGTCATACTGGCAACCGCCGATAATGAGCTTTGGAGATTAATTAAGCAATATGCTTCAAAGGATGCTATACTCTATGAAATAGTTGATTAGTCAATTGATAAAGGTCCTACTATTAGGAGGGTGTAACTATGCTCAGATATTATTATCTTTATCTAAAGAAAATCAAGGAAAATGAAAGTCCTCAAGAATTAGGAAGGATAGCTCAGGACATAGTTGCAATTGATTTAAAGCTTTGTAACCATACAATTCTTGAATACAATCTAGTCGGTAGTTATGATATCTTAACTGAATTTAACGGAATTAGATATGTGTTTGAAGTTAAAAGTCATATTAAAAGATATTTTGAGATAGAAAATATCAATAAAATAAAAAAGAGTTAAAATCTATATTTGGAGAGAAAAGATTAATATTTTTTGATTTTTCCTTTCCAGCTAGATTATTATGTTTTAATTTAGATGAACTACCAGACAACTTGATAATACTATGCTTTAGGGAAGATGAACTTTCTAAACCCTTGAATGAAAAACTACCAGAAGCTATTAAGAAATATTATAAATTTTATAGTAAAGGTGGTGCAAAAATTGCAAGAAGATTTGTTGAATATTTTATATTATCTAAATGATAATTTAGTTTAGAATGGATGTCACATAAGCAGAACAAATATATACAAGTCGAATACATTGATACTATGCCACATTCTGACAAATATTGGCAGAAGGAGGAAGTTTTGCCAAGGAGGGAGCTTGAGGAGATGCAACTCAAGAGGCTTAGATGGGTTGTTAGACATGCTTACGATAACGTTCCCTTTTACAGGAGAGCTTTTAAGAATGTTGATATTCACCCAGATGACATAAAAACGCTTGAAGACATCTCAAAGCTACCCTTCACAACCAAGGATCACCTCAGAGAGAACTATCCATTTGGACTTTTTGCAACTCCAAAGGAGAGGATAGTTAGAATTCACACGTCGAGTGGAACAACTGGAAGACCAAAGGTTGTGGGTTACACTGCAAGAGATCTTGAGAATTGGATAAACATGTGTGCAAGGTGTCTGTATATGGCTGGAATAAGGAGTGATGACGTGTTTCAAAACATGGTGGGTTACACACTCTTTACGGGTGGATTGGGATTTCACTATGCAGCTGAGAGGATTGGAGCTATGGTTGTTCCATCTGGAACTGGAAATACAAAGAGGCAGATTCGATTCATGCTCGACTTTGGAACTACCGCAATACACTCAACACCAAGCTACGCTTTACACATAAAGGAGGTTGCTGAGAGCATGGATATAGATCCTAGTGAAATTGGATTGAAGATTGGATGTTTTGGTGCTGAACCTTGGAGTGAATCTTTGAGGAGGAAGCTTGAAAACTCCTTTGGATTGAAGGCTTTTGACAGCTATGGTTTGAGTGAGATGAATGGACCTGGTGTTGCGTTTGAGTGTGAGGAGCAGGATGGTTTGCATGTTTGGATAGATCACTACATCGTTGAGATAGTTGATCCCGAAACTTGTGAGGTTTTGGGTGAGGGTGAGAAGGGGGAACTCGTCTTGACTCCATTGACAAAGGAAGCTTTACCACTGATAAGGTATAGGACTGGTGACATAACTTTTCTTATGGAGAATGAATGTTCTTGCGGTAGGACACATCCAAAGATACACAGAATAGTTGGAAGATCAGATGACATGATGATCGTTAGAGGTGTAAATGTATTTCCAAGTCAAATTGAGCAAGTTTTGATGAACATTCCAGAAGTTGGTGACAGCTATCAGATAGTCTTAAAGAGGGTTGGGGCTTTGGATGAGATGGTTGTTAGGATTGAGGTTAGGGATGAGTTCTTTACAGGCGAACTCTCAGATCTTGAGAGAATCAAAAGGAAGATAGAAGGTTCCTTGAAGGAGGAGATTGGGATCAGGATTGATGTTGAGCTTGTCGAGAAGGGGACTTTGGAGAGGTTTGAGGGTAAAGCTAAGAGGATTGTGGATTTGAGAAACACTTATATCTCCCAATAAAATTCTCAAAGCTATGAGAAACATCTATATCCAGAGACTTATCCAGATACCAATTGAGAGGCAGAAGATTGAGATTGTTGAAAGGAAGGGTCTTGGGCATCCAGATACCCTGGCTGATGGAATTGCGGAATCTATGAGTAGAGCTTTAAGCAAGGAATACATTAAGAGGTTTGGAATTGTTTTACATCACAACACCGATGAAACCCAGATTGTTGCTGGGAAGTCGAAGCCATCTTTTGGTGGTGGTGAGATAATTCAACCCATATTCATTCTCCTTGTTGGAAGGGCTACAAAGGAGTTTGAGGGAACTTGGATTCCAACAGACAAGATTGCCCTAAAAGCTGCAAAGGAATACATAAGAAAAACTATGGCAAATCTGAATCCAGATGAAGATGTTGTATTTGATGTTAGGATTGGGGAAGGCAGCACAAACTTGCAGGATGTCTTTATGAGGAG
Organism: Archaeoglobales archaeon; assembly: GCA_003663025.1. Taxonomy (GTDB): domain Archaea; phylum Halobacteriota; class Archaeoglobi; order Archaeoglobales; family Archaeoglobaceae; genus Archaeoglobus_B. The sequence continues at coordinate 1,833 of QMZE01000140.1, read as the reverse complement.
GAGGGGAGAAGCTCCACATGCAAACGATACATCCTTTGGAATTGGATTTGCACCACTTACAGAGACTGAGAAGATAGTTTACAACGTTGAGAGGAGGATTTACAATGAATTTAGAAAGAGGGAGAAGGCTGTTGGTGAGGATGTGAAGGTCATGGGATTGAGGGTTGGTGACAGAATAACCTTGACCGTTGCATGTGCAACTGTTGACAAATATCTCGACAGTCTGAAGGATTACGTTTCAGTTGTCGATTCTTTGAAGGTTTGGATAGAGGATGTATCCAAGGAATACACAGATAGAAACGTTGAGGTTCACGTGAACACAGCTGACGATTACGAGAGAGGTAACGTGTATCTAACCGTAACTGGAACTTCAGCTGAGTGTGGTGACGATGGAAACGTTGGAAGGGGGAACAGGTGTAACGGATTAATAACACCATACAGACCCATGAGCTTGGAAGCATCGGCAGGTAAGAATCCAGTAAATCATGTTGGAAAGATATACAACGTTCTTGCAAACTTCATTGCGAGAGAATGTTATGAGAAAGTTGAGGGGATTGAGGAGATTTACGTAAAGATTCTGAGTCAGATTGGGAAGCCAATAAACGAGCCAAAGGCTGTTGACATTCAGATAATTCCAAAAGATGGTTACGATGTTGAGAGAATGGAAAGGGAGATCTTTGAAATTGTTGAAGGATGGTTGGACAACGTTACGAAGGTTACAAAGATGATTGTAAACGGGGATGTGGATATATTTTAGAGAGTCAACAATTTTTATAATCTCATGTAAACATTTGTTATGATAGTTGCCATTCCAAACAAGGGGAGGCTCAGTGAACCGTCTGTTGAGCTACTTAGAGAAGCTGGAATAAGAATTGAAAACATTGAGAGGAGATTGATAGTTCCAACAAACAATCCAAACATAAATGTTCTCTTTGCAAGAGCTAAGGATATACCAAACTATGTCTCAAATCGATCTGCAGATGTTGGAATAACTGGATACGATATGGTTGTTGAATCAAATGCTGAAGTTGAAATTCTACTCAAGCTTGGATTTGGTAAAGCTAGGCTTGTAATTGCGGTTCCAGTTAATTCTGAGATAAGGTCTATTGAAGATTTGAATGGTATGAGGGTTGCTACAGAATTCAAGAACATAGCTGAGAGGTTTTTTAGGGATAGGGGTTTAAATGTGAGGGTTGTTGAAGTTAGTGGTGCATGTGAGAATGCACCCTACATAGGTATAGCTGATGCAATACTGGATTTGACATCTACGGGGACTACTTTGAGGATGAACAACCTTAGGGTTGTTGAAGAAGTATTGGAGACTGAGGCTGTTTTAATTGCAAACAGGGATGTTTCTGAAGACTTTGAGGTTAGGGCTTTGGTTACATCGGTTAGGGGTGTTCTGAATGCAAAGGGTATGATGTATCTAATGATGAACGTTCCTGAGAATGTTTTGGATGATGTGAAGAGGATAGTTCCAGGATTGAAGGGTCCAACCGTCATGAAGGTTGAGGATGGTGAGATGTTAGCTGTCCATGTAGTTGTTCAAGAGGACAGACTCTTTGAGGTTTTGGAGAGGTTGAAGAAGATTGGGGCTAGGGACATTCTGATAATACCAATACAGAGGTTGATTTATTGATGATTTGACAAATAACAAATCTTGGAGGAGAAATGTATAGTAACTAACAAATATGTTACCATAGTTCCCATCACCTTATTAACTGATAAATGTTAAAAGACAAACTAAGAATTAACTTAACAGCCAGATCTTTTCTGCTTACGGCTCTTATGAACTTCAATCCGAAGTTATTGGCTATAGGGAAGAGTGTTTTG
>QMZE01000139.1 GCA_003663025.1 Archaeoglobales archaeon | reverse complement strand
ACGCACAGAGCATTCATCTCATCTTCACTCTCAAGACACTCAAGAGTTTACAATCCCCTAATTGCAGAGGATACGATTGCAACATTAAGGTGTTGTATGGGAATTGGGGCAAGATTTTACAGGAGTGACCACTTTGAATTCTTTGGTTGTGAAGGGGTAAATCCAGGATACTTCTACGTATCAAACTCTGGAACAACCCTGAGAATTTTTATGGGAATCCTCTCACTCTCACGTGGATTGTCCATTTTGGATGGTGATGAGTCCATAAGGAGGAGACCAAACCTTGAACTTGCAGTAGCACTGAGGAAGCTTGGAGCATACGTAAGTGGATTTGGGAATTTCTCAGCTCCAATTTTTATTGGAGGCCTCTTGAAGGGTGGAGAGGTTGAGATGAAGGCTAGGAGTTCTCAGTTTATCTCTTCACTACTTTTTTCACTCCCATTGGCAAAATACGATTCAATTCTTAGAGTTTTGGATGTCAAGTCAAAGCCATACATAGATGTAACGTTGCACATCCTTGAGGAAAGCAAGGTTAAGATTGAGAGAGAAAACTTAACGTTTTACATCGATGGAAATCAGGAATACAGACTTAGGAGGTTTAAAGTTCCATGTGACTTCTCATCTGTAAGTTATTTGATCTCGGCTGGTGTTCTGGCTGGGAAGGTTGTCATAAAGAACGTTTACGAATCGAGGCAGGGTGACGTTGTTATAATCGATATAGTTAGGGAGATGGGTGGAAAGGTTAGGTGGAGGAAGGAGAGTGGAATTTTGATTGCCGAGAGATCTGAGCTTGAGGGTGTTGAGGTTGATGCTGGAGATATTCCAGACCTCGTTCCAACAATTGCAATTCTTGGAGCTGTTGCAAGGGGTGAGACCTTGATATACAACGCTGAGCATCTTAGATTCAAGGAGACAGACAGAATTGAGACGATATACAGAAATCTGAAATCGTTGGGTGTTGATGTTAAAAAGAGAAGTGACGGTTTGATTGTGAGGGGTGGGGAGATTGAGGGTGGAGTTGTAGATTCGTTTGGAGATCACAGGATTGCAATGGCTTTTTCAGTCTTGGGATTGGTTTCAAGGGTTAAGGTTAGAAATGCGGAGGTTGTAAATGTCTCATATCCAAACTTCTTTGAAGTTCTCAGGGATTTGGGTGCAAACATCATAACCAAATGATTATTACCTCCACAAGCTGATCGTCAGTTATTCTTCCATCGAGCCAATCCAAGATTGCACAAACGAGTTCCACATCACTTATACACCCATCATTATCTTCATCGTATCTCTCCCAGAACTTGGATATTTGGACACAACCCACAATCACAGAAGAATTTTCACCGTCAACATTTGCAGTTGCATTGAAGCACACAAAACCCTCACAAACAGCCTTAAACGTTAATGTGGCAATCTTAGTTTTTTTTGATAGGTCAATTGGTCTCTCAGATATTCCAACGTATAAGTTGTTCTTTATAAATTCAAAATCGAATAAATCGTATGTCTCTGAATCGATGAGTTCTACACAGTCAAAAGTGAAGTTTATAATTATGCTCCTTGCACTCCCACCCTTAACATACAAGTTTACATGAAAGACATCATCAATCGTTGCAAAATTTTTATCTGGTTCAACAAACACCTTAAACGGCTCAACAACCTTCATGGTGTTCTCAACTCTCCAAGTCGTGACACCTGCAAGTGAGGCTGAAATTAACAGAAAGATTGGGATCAGTCTCTTCATTCTATCACTTTTCCCAACCTAGATAGAGTGTCCAGCTGTATTCTGAAGGTTGACATGAAGCCAGAGGTTTAATCCTGTATTTCACCTTCACAACATCCCCAGGTTCCATCCAAGGTTGGCATTCTGGTTTGTATTGTTTGATGGGAACGGTAGGTGTTGGGATTGTTGGGGGTGGAGGTGGGACAAACCAAGATTTACACCAGTAAACCCACTCTCCAAGAGTTTCATTCCAGTAATACATCTCCTCATAAACGTTATCCCAACCAACCACATCCCGCAGATCTGAATACCATGAGGCTGTTCCGTTGTCACTTCCAACGTTCTTTATCCAAAAAATCTTTTCAACCCATTCCGTTCTGACTCTCCGTTACTTTCATAACTTTCGATGCAAATGTAGCGGAGAGCTTTCCCGTCTCAGGGTTCATCGACGGGCTTTCGGGGGGAACGGAGACTCCCCACATCTTCAGAGCTTTCAAACGAATGTTCCAACTTCCAATCACATCTAGATCACCCTTGAATCCACACTTTTTGCACTTTAAAACCCTGTGTCCATTCGGGCTTAATCTTCTCCCACATATCGGACACAGGGAAGAAGTATGGTTAGGGTTCACGAAAACAACTTCAATACCCTTCAGCCTTGCTTTATACTCAATGATCGATTGGAGCTTTAGAAAGCTCCATCTGTGTAAGCGACCGTTCAACTCTGCAGAATACCTAACTGAATCTCTGATGTTGCTCAAATCCTCTAAAGCAATACCCCCATACTTCTCTGACAGCTCCACAATCTTGTTTACAAGCTTATGGTAGATGTCGTTTAGCCTGTTCCTTTCCCTCCTACCATACTTTTCGAGAAGTTCTTTCCTCCTTCTACCAGTCTTAAGTTTCTTCTGAATCTTTCTTCTTTTCACGAAGTAGCCAGTCCTAATTTCTCTCTCGTGAGTGACGATCTGGACAAACCCGTCAGGAGATGATAATGTTACGTTATTCTCGTTTAAATCCACTCCAACAAAATCTCTTGGTTCTATAATCTCTACTTCTTTTGAGAATACAACATTTAAATAGATTCCATCCGTTCTTTTGACGAGCCAGGCTTGTCCTACCTTCCAATCCTTAAACTTCTCGTGATACTTTCCATGTAGAAGCTTAAATTTTAATCTACCATTAAGTGTGGAAATTCTAACAATCCAATTTTCTAAATCGAGCTTGAATAAGTGGTCGTCAAGCATTATTACGTACTTTTTCAATAGAGGTTTATCTTTTTTGACTTTTCCCTTCCTCTTAAGCTTTCTGAACGATTTGTAGATTGAACAAGTCATCTGACATGCAGTATAGACGAAATGAGACGGTAATTTAGGGTATTTTTGCCTTAGCTCGTGATATTTTTCAGATTTCAGTCTTTTGAAAGACGTAATTCCTTTAGAGTGAGCATAACCTAGCAATTCATTAACTATTGACCTATAAGTTTCAAACAGACTTTCATCTACTTCTCCGTCAAGCCTAAACCTTGCTGTGAGCTTAACAGTCTCTAATCGCTTGCTTGACACTTTCTACCACCTTCTTCTTTTTATGTGATCGCATTCCGTATAATCTACCAGCAAATGAAGTTACGATGGTAATTAAGTCTTCAATTAACTCTTGCTGTAATCTTGGTCCTTCTCCAAAGACTACTTCAATTCTAACTCCATGCGAATTAAAGAAATCCTCTAAGTATCTAAACCCAAATCTCGTAAGTCTGTCCTTGTAGCTAACCACTGCAACATCAACCTTTCCGTTTACAACATATTCAAACAGCTTTTTCAAACCTCTACGCTTTTCATTTAATCCAGAGGCTACATCTGTTAGAATATCAACAACGTTGTATCCTTTAGCTGAGCAATACTCTTTAAGATATTCAACTTGTCTCTCTAAATCACTCTTCTGGTCTGACGATGAAACTCTCGCATAGATAACCGCTGTATTAGCGACCTTGTCTTTAAGCATCCTCTTCACTTCATCTTCTGGAATCCTATACTCCCTACCAACTCTTACAGCCTTAATTTTACCTTGTTTAATCCACCTAATCACCGTAACCCTATTTACTCCAAAAATCTCTGCAACTTTCCCAGTCCTATACAACTTCATTGTCACTTTATAAAACGCAACAGAAGTATTTAAATGTTACGAATGCAATATTATATATTTCTGCCCTTGCTTCACCTCACCCCAGGATATAGACGTTAGGGGTTTTGTGCATTCCTCATCACTGAATGCTGTAACGTTCAAATCCCTCTTTACAACAGTCATGGAGTTTACAACAGACCACGTGGATGCCATGTATGCCATGACAGTTGAAACTGTTAGGATAACTACGAGTGTTGTAAATATCTCTCTCCTCATAAGAATAATTTAACAGTCTGAATTAAAAAATTTAACCTCTCCTCATCCTGAGTATTGCGATAACTGTTATGGATGAGGAGAGAATCAATATTCCAATTGAGGAGAGGGCTGGAACCTTCTCAGCTTTTGGTGGTGGTAGAGGACAAACCTGTCTTATCTCACAGTCCGTATCAATTGGATCGACGTATGTATCCTGTGGAATAACGTTTGTATCTCTTACTGTTGCACTCGTATTAATTGGAGAGACTTGCGTTTCATTTACCTCTGCGTATGTATCGTTTCCATAAGGACAGTT
>QMZE01000138.1 GCA_003663025.1 Archaeoglobales archaeon | reverse complement strand
GGTTGGTGTCCCCTTCTCCTTTTCCCTGATTATCCATTTTATCTCTCGTCAAGTTTCACACAGAGGTTTGTTGAAGTGGGAAATAATTTCGGGAAATGACACACACATCCCCTTTAGATAAAAACTTTAAATATTCTATTAATCTCTTTTACCTTAAGTTAACACGTCTTTTTTTTCATCCCTTAAAAATCGTTATATAATCTCAATCAAAATACCTTCAATGAGGGAGAGCATAAAGCTCTATCAGCATTCCGAGAGGTTGAAGTCTGAGATAATGATTGGGGTTAGACTCGTTAAGGCTTTGGAGAGCTTGAGGGATGAGGAGTTTGATGGAGGTAGTAAGATAGTTTCAGAGTTCTTCTCAGCTTTGAACGTTGAGGTTGGAATAGCATACAACTCAACCAAGGATGAGAGGTTTAGGGAGGTTTACGAGATATTTTCAGATGTCGATCCAGTTGAAATAGATTCAACAATGGAGAAGCTGAGGAGGGCTATGATAATCATAGCAAACTGTGCCCTCGATGCATACGAAGATTTACAGAGGGCTGGTTTGTTTAAGTAAACTCTCAACCCTATCCTTAAACCAACCAACTCCAAGTGTCCTTATGAAGTATCCAGCTCTAGGTCCATAACTCTTACCAAGTATCGACTTGTATATAGCCTGAAAGGCCTTTGATGCCTTTATACCAATAGATCCAGAAACCTCATAGACCTTGTTGTGAATTTCCTCAGCACTCATACCCTCAACAAGCTCATCTGCAAACTTCCTCAGAAATTCAATTTCTCTCTCATCAAACTGACGAACATCTACCTCCTCAGAAATCTCAAACTTCAACTTCTCACTCGCAAAGACATCAAGCCACCTCTTAGCATACCTCAACCTCCTCTCAACATCTCTCCTCGTAACTTCGTCAACCCTGTATGTCCTACCAATGATTTTTAAAACACCCTCAACATCCCACTTTGCAATCTGTCCAACGACTATGAGGTGTCTGAATGGGACATCACTGTATCTTACTCCAGATATCATTGAAAGTTGGGATGATCTTTCTCCAATCTTCAAACTCTCCTCGAAGTCATCAAATAGCTCTAGTAGGTTTGCGGGATCAAAGTCTATGTGCTTCTTTGGCTTCACCCTAATTGTAAGGTATCTGACTATCTCGGGAGGAACTATCTCTATGAACTCCCTAACTGGAACAACAACACCCTTTGAAGAACTCATAGCCCCAACCCCCTTGAGGTTTATCCATTCGTATGGAATTGGGTAAGGGGGTTCGATTCCAAAAATCTCCCTTGCAATCATCTTACCAGTGTCGTAACTCCCTCCAGCTGCTGCATGATCCTTACCAAATGGCTCACAAGTTATACCAAGTATCTTCCACCTGGCTGGCCAATCAACCCTCCAAACCAGCTTTCCCCCCCTCAAGCTTACGTAACCTTCGTGACCACAAGAACACTCATAGTGAACTCTACCATCAAATTCCTTAACCTTAGTAGTCGTCAATCTTTTGCAACCCTTGCACAGAGGCATGAATGGGCTCCAATCATCTTCAATCCTCCTACCCGTAACCTTAGATATTATCTTTGCAATCCTATCCCTCTCCTGCATTGCAACCCTAGTAACATCCTCATACTCTCCCTTTTCATACATCTCGTGAGCCTTCTTAACTACAACTGGAATCTCAAGTATCTCAAGTGATTCAAGGAAAGGTTGGAGGAAGTGTTCTGCATAGCTATCGTGACAACCTTCAGGATCTGGGATCATGCTTAAAGGCATTCCAACGTAGCATTCATACTCCTTTGGCAAAAATGGATACCTCCTCCTTAAGGGATCGAATGTGTCTGCAACGTAAACTATCTCAACCTCTCCACCCTTATCAACTATCGCTCTCCTCACAGCATCGGCTGTAAGCATCTCCCTCAAGTTTCCTATGTGTATTGGACCTGAGGGGGTTATTCCAGTTGCAATTCTATGATCCATCCTAAGTTTTAGAAGTTCATCCGCAACCAAATCAGCCCAATGCTCTTCCATCTCTCATAAGAGATTTCACTCGATTAAAACGCTATCGATAAGAGGTATGCAAAAATGCCCATTGAAACTTGACATGAGAAGTTGTCATCGGGTGGAACGTTGAGAAGTTCAACGGTCGCACCAACTAGGGCTATTAGGAATGGATGTGAAAAGTTGAAAAATGTTAGGATTGCAAATCCAGATATTAGGTATGATAGGAAACCTTCAATAGTCTTTCTACCAACCCTAACCCTCCCAAACCTACCAAGTATCGATGCCAGAGCATCGCTGACAACTGCAACCGTTATTATTCCAACGGAGTAATCTGGAAAGAACCAAAGAACTGCCAAAGAACCCAAAACGAAGTATATGTGTGCCCCTATCCTACTCCTCTCGTGAAACCTTGTCATCTCATCTATAACCCTCTCTATATCCTCAAATCTCAAATAGAGCTTTAAACCCTTCTTCAAGTCATCTCTAAGCTTTTTATCAAGCCTTACAGACTCAAAGAGTGTAAAAACTATTAGGACTATAACCAAGAAAGATATTGTAAAATCCCTACCAAATCCAACTTGAAGTGCTGGAACTGTTAAGCCCGTGAAGTGAACTATCTTCCTCTTAAGCTCAATCATAGAACCTTCAAGATCTCATCAAAATCTGCTGGGACTTCAATTGGTCTTCCACAAATCTTCAGGACTATCTCTGGATCTTTGAGTAGGTGTCCAGTTGCTATGCACACGACAACCTCATCTCCATTTAAATATCCCTCTTCAATCAGTCTCCTGTAACCTGCAAGGCTTGATGCTGAAGCTGGCTCAACACCAATTCCACCCCTAGCCAACTCCCTCTGTGCATTCACAATCTCCTCATCACTCACCTCAACTACAGTCCCTCTCGATTCGTAGATTGCCCTCAAAGCCTTCCTTGCATTCACGGGGTTCCCAATTCTTATTGCTGTTGCAACAGTTTCTGGATTTTTAATCGGATCTATGTAATCTCTTCCATCCCTTACAGCTCTGTATATTGGATTTGCACCCCTTGCCTGAACACCAATCATCTTTGGAAGATCATCTATCAATCCAAACTTCTCAAGCTCCTTAAAACCCTTCCATATTGCAGATATGTTTCCAGCATTTCCAACTGGAAGTATAACGTAGTCTGGAACTCCAATCTCATCTACTATCTCAAACGCAATAGTCTTCTGACCTTCGAGCCTAAAGGGATTTACCGAGTTGAGTAGGTAGAATCCCATCCTCTCACAAACAATCCTAACCAACTCCAAAGCTCTGTCGAAGTTCCCCCTTATCGCAATAACTTTTGCCCCATGCATAAGAGCCTGAGCAACCTTACCCAACGCAACCTTTCCAGATGGTAGTAAAACGTAAGCCCTAAGATTTGCCTTTGCCGCATACATTGCCATAGATGCTGATGTGTTTCCAGTAGATGCACATGCAACAGCCTTTTTTCCCAACTCCAAAGCCTTTGTAACCCCAACTGTCATTCCTCTATCTTTGAATGATCCAGAGGGGTTTGCACCCTCATGCTTAACATAAAGATTTCTAGAAAACTCGTAAAGTGGTGTTCCACCTTCCTTGAGTGTCACTGGATCCCTGTTCACGGGGAGTAGGCATCTATACTTCCAAACGCTCAAATCCCTTCCGTTCAGCTTAAAATCAATCTCAACATCCTCAAATTGAACTTCCAAAAGTCCACCACACTCACACGTGTATGATCCTTCATTATTTACCTTTCCACACTCGATGCAAACGAGTCTATACATACAGACAATACAACCCTAAGATAAAACGGTTTTGTATCGCAAAAAAAATTTTCAACAACCTTCTTCAAAGCCCTCCTCAAGATTTCAGATGCTGTGTATTTTGAAATTCCAAGTGACCTTGCTTCAAGCTTTGCCTTCCTTGGAAATTCAAAGTATCCAAGTTTTAATGCTAGGAGTAAAATCTCCCTCTGATTAAGATCTTCAGATTCAGAGTATCTAGACTTAACAATTACCTCACACCCAAAATCCTCCAATTTTTCCAGGAGCCTCTTAAATTCATCATGCGTGCAAGCCAAAATCCATGTTATCTCATCCTCCCCCACATCAGCTGAGATAACTATTGCACCAGATCTTATTATCGATTCTGCAAGTGGACACCTCCGACTTATCAATCTCTCCCTTCTTGTGAACCTTGCAAGGGCTTTTATGCAACCCCTCTCAATCTGTGCATGTTTTATATGTATCCTTGAGACTTCACAACTTCTAACAATACATCAATCTGGTGTTTTTGTCTTTATTATGACCTTCAGCATTCTTGGAGTTGGATTTGAAAATTTATAGTTCTGTGCAGAAAGAGTTATACTTAATCTCAACAGTTATTCAGCTTAACAGTGGCAT
>QMZE01000137.1 GCA_003663025.1 Archaeoglobales archaeon | reverse complement strand
CAAACTCCGATTACGTATTGGTGAACGGTGGAATTGAGACATCAGTCGAACTTGTTGAGATCTATGCGGATGAACTGAAAAAGCTTGGAACAAACGTTTTTATAATCGAGAGGTATCCAACATTCAAGAGGATAGTTGTAGAGGTAAATCCACTATGAGGGAAGAGATAAGGAGAAGGTTGGTGAACTATCTGAAGAGGGATAAGAAGGGTATAAGGAGGGAGGTTTTGGGGATACTTGTCGATGGGAGGAAGCATACAACAAACGAAATCTACGAGATAGTAAAATCCAAGGGATACGATGTGAATCTTAGAGGGATTTCGGCAATGCTGGGTCTCATGAATACGAGGTTGGGAATTGTTAGAACTGAGATGAGTGAGAAGAATAGGTATTACATCAAATCTGAATATGTTGAACTTGTAAAATCAATTTTGAGGGAGTTTTCATGATTCACAAGATATACGAGATAAAGTTGTTGAGAGAGGTTAAGAGGTTTCCCCCTCCAAGGCATGTAGCATTTATAATGGATGGAAACAGGAGATTTGCCAAAAGGAGGGGTTTACCACCACATGTTGGTCACATCTTTGGATCTAAGAAGGCTGAGAAGGTTTTGGAGTGGTGTCTGGATATAGGAGTTAAGATTGTAACTACATACGCATTCTCAACTGAAAACTTCAGGAGGAGTGAGGAGGAGAAGAGGAGTCTGTTTAGATTGATAAAGAGGGAACTTAAAAAGTTGATTGGAGACAGGAGAATTCACAAGAACAGGGTTAGGGTGAAAGTTGTTGGTAGGAAGGATCTACTTCCAAGAGATCTTCAGGATATAATTGAGGAGCTTGAGGAGGTAACTCAAAGCTACGATAAACATCATCTAAACATAGCTATTGCGTATGGTGGTAGGCAGGAACTGATAGATGCTGTCAGAGAAATCCTAAAGCTTGTTAGATGTGGAAGGATTCATCTAGATGAGATAAATCACAGGCTTGTAGAGAGGTTTCTCTATTCTGACAACGGTTATGAATCTGTTGATCTGTTGATAAGGACTGGAGGTGAGCAGAGACTTTCAAACTTCCTACCATGGCAAACTGCAAACTGCTTAGCCTACTTCTGTGACGTTTGCTGGCCAGAGTTTAGGAAGATTGACTTCTTGAGGGCTGTTAGGATGTGGCAGAGGAGGGTTTTTGGAAACAAAGTTTAAAAGTTGAGTGTATTTTTTGTATGGACAAAGCGATCTACGAGTTTAAGAGGAAGATTGAGGAGCTTGAAAGGTATAGGGGTAGGGGAACTGAACTCATAACACTATACATTCCACCAGACAAGAACATAGCTGATGTTGTCAGTCAGCTTAGGAGTGAGCTATGTCAGGCTGAGAACATAAAGTCAAAGCAGACTAGAGTAAACGTCATTGGTGGTCTTGAGGCCATACTTCAAAGGCTTAAGATGTTCAAGAAACCCCCAGAGCATGGTATGGTTGTCGTTTCAGGTGTTGTTGAGGAGGATGGTAAGCAGAAGAGGGTGACGGAGATAATAATTCCACCTGAACCAGTCCCACTCTACAAGTATCACTGTGACTCAAAGTTTTATCTTGAACCACTTAAGGAAATGCTAAAGGAGAAGAAGATATACGGTTTGATCGTTTTGGATAGGAGAGAGGCTACAATTGGAATTTTGAGGGGAAAGAGGATTGATGTTCTAGATTATAAAACATCAAACGTCCCAGGGAAGCATAGGCAGGGAGGTCAGAGTAGTGTGAGGTTTGAGAGGCTTAGAGAGATTGCAATAAACGAGTTCTACAAGAGAATTGGTGAGTCTGCAGACGAGGCATTTCTACCATACAGGGATAAGATTGAGGGTATATTGATTGGAGGCCCATCTCCAACGAAGGAGGAGTTTTACAAGGGTGAACATCTACATCATGAACTTCAGAGGAAGGTGATAGGGCTTTTTGATGTTGGTTACACGGATGAGAGTGGTCTGTATGAGCTTGTTGAGAAGGCAAAGGACAAGTTGCATGAGCTTGACCTTATAAGGGAGAAGAATCTTATGAACAGGTTTTTGAAGGAGGTTGTGAAGGATGGTTTGGCTTCTTATGGAGAGGAGGAGGTTAGGAGGTATTTGAGGATTGGTGCGGTTGATGTTCTACTTCTGAGTGAGGGTTTGAGGCTTGAGAGAGTTAAGTTCAGATGTAAGTGTGGTAGGGAGGTTGAGGTTACGGTTAGGGATGGTAGGAGTGTGGTGTGTGAGTGTGGTTCCAATATGGAGGAGGTTGAGAGGAAAGACATTATAATTGAACTTTCAGAATTGGCTGAGCAGAGTGGTGCGAGGGTTGAGATAATTTCAACTGAGAGTGAGGAGGGGGCTATGCTTCTGAATGCTTTTGGTGGTATAGCTGCTATACTTAGGTTTAAGCCAAGATGAAGGGAACATACATACTGATTTTGAAGATGGACAGGGAAAAGATCTTGAAGGTTGGAAGACTTGGAGAGATAAAATTTAAGCGTGGATTTTACGTTTACGTTGGAAGTGGTATGAACTCACTCATACGTAGAGTTGCAAGGCACTTCAGAAGGTTTAAGAGGATGAGGTGGCACATAGACTATCTGAGTGTTGAGGCTAGTGAGATCGTTGCATTTCTAATTCCAAATAAAAAGGTTGAGTGTGAACTTGCAAGAGATTTTGCAAGGAGGTTTGAGCCAATTGAAGGTTTTGGATGTTCAGATTGTAACTGTTTGAGTCACCTCTTCTACATTAGGGATTTTGTATGAAACATAAAGTTGCTTACTTTGTAACATTTATACATTCCAGCTTGATAGTTGACACCTTTATCAAAGTAAGATTTAAGTAGTTAAATAATGCCATACACTTCATGAAGACAAAAAGAGTAATTATTCCTATTGTTATGTTTGTTGTATTAGGTTATATAATATTAGGTTGTGTCCAGTATAGTTAACCAAACACCGACAATAACAGAGTTAAAACGATCAACTACGATTACGCCCACAGTGATTCAATCAATTGCAAAAATTGTAGATTATAAGATTACTGGGGCTTATAATCCATACGTGATTGTTAATCTATCTATCAAGAGATTGCCTATAACAGTTTATCTCTTAGATGAATATGGTGGAATTCTTGATTTTAAAATAGTCCATAATAAACGGGAATTACCAGTTAGACTGAATCTGGCAAAATATAAGACTAATTTGATAGATGAGAAAGACTACATTCGTGTGGTTTATAATGGAAAAGTTATTGATGAAAAAGAAATTCAAATTAAAGGTCCAAAAATTAAATTATTAGATTATAATTTATATTTTGAAAGATGGGTTCAAAATAGTTGTATAATTAGAGAATTACATATGACGCTTAAAAATGAAGGGGATGTTCCTGCATATATCGAGAGTGCTCGTTTATATATTAAGGATAGTGTGTTCAGCGCATTAATATCAAATAAACCGAATGATATTGCTCAAAACGAAACTAAAAGATTTTCAACCTATAGGTTTCTTGCAGTTGGAATGGGTTACAAAGGACTATCCAAATTAAAGACGTACCATAATGTAACGCTTGAGCTTGTAGGTCCTGATAAAAAAATTCTTGTGCGTGCTCTAATAAATTTTACAGTTAAATGTTAAAAATTTACAAAGCAAAATATTTGGTAGGTTGTCTAAGGAACTTGGTAAGTGCGGAAATATTACACAACCAGAGCAGATAAGAGATCATACAAAGCATATCCAGAATGTATAGATACCCAATATACGCCTCAATTTTAACAATGGACTATCTTATCAAAAGATTAAGGAAATATGTCATTGAATATTCACAGGAAATATGTAACCTCCCTCTTAATACTTGGATTGTAGTAGGAGTATGCGACACTCACGAGTGGTGCCTTTGAAGAAACAACGAACACTGGCTTTGCATAAAACTCAAAGTCTGCACTCTGAACATCGAAGTAAAATATAACCTTCCTATCCGCAATTTCATACCTCTTACACTTCACATCCTTTAAAGATTCCTCATCTGGAACAAATCCCGTTGGAACCGCAACATCTATAACTGCCATCTCAACTGGAATTAAACATTTGTAGTGAACTGATATCCTTATTCCTCTCTCCTCAATCTCACTCGTATCGTAGCTGACGTTCAGATATATTGGAGATTCAACCTTCAAAGGTATTACGTTGTATCTCTTTACAAATTGGACTATCGCCCTCCCCTTACCCTCAACCTCAACGACAACATCTGTGTTGGCAGGTAACCTTACGATCTGAGTGACGTCAGCATTCTCACTATTGACTTTAACAATCTCCCTCTTACCATCAAATTTGATTTTGATCGTTAGATCAACGTTTGTCGAAGCACTCACACTGAACTCTGTCAAAGCCTTGATTGCCATAACCGTATCCTGTGT
>QMZE01000136.1 GCA_003663025.1 Archaeoglobales archaeon | reverse complement strand
CCTCGTATCCCACCTCTTCAGCATGTTGTTTTGTCGTAGCCAGTTTAAATAAGTTTTTATGTTGAATTATATTAGTGTAGTATTCAGATTACAGAATGTTAGACACACTCCCCCTCTTCGCTACCTCAATTAATTCCCCTATAAACCCTACCATATATTATCGGTTAATTGTATTCTTAACCCTTGTCTTGACAGTCTCTACCCAAAAATAAAAAAATTAAGCGTTTTTAAAATTTAGATCCAACAATTTTTCAACGTAGAAATTTATTACTCTGTTTTGAAAATTAGGTAAGAGGGTAAGATGGTATAGTGGAAAAAATCCCAGATAGGCTTCGTTACCTTTACTCAACTTGTCATCATAACTTTTTTACATTAAAAATAAAACTAATGGGAACAGAAATGAAAAAAAGTAATTATGCCACGCAGTTCATACTCTACCTCTTTATTGCAATCTCATGCTTGGTAATAGCAATTATAAGCCTCCTTCTCTGACCATAGGGTTTATCATGCATCATCCATTTTTCTCTTCACTTAAGTTAATACCTGGTTTATTCTTACACATTTTTGGAAACTTCTTCTTTGCATCGGTGGCAATATTTTACGCTTTCCTGGAAGAAATACTGTGAGTATGAATGATTATTTCATCGTAGTTTTTCATTTAGACAGATTAGGCTGGCTTATGTGTCAAGTCGACTATCTAACCAATGCCTACAATTAAACATCCTCACCATCAAAGATTTTAATGAATGTCCTTCAAAACATTCCTGATCTTCTCAACCTCCTCCCTATACTTACAGTATCCCAACTCTGTAATTCTAACAACTGTTCTGACCCCTTTAATGGTTATAACCTTCCTCCTTTCAATGTAGCCTTTGCTTTCAAGCCTCTTGAGATGATTGCTTAAACTACCCCAGCTTATATTGACTGCTTTAGCCAAATCACCTTCAGTCATCTCCTTAAACAAAAATAGAACAGTCATAATTGCAAACCTCTTTGGATTAAAGATGTCATCGTCAAACTCCATCATAAACTCCTCTGCGAAATCTCAAGTGATAGCAACTTCATTCGATCACTTCCCATTGAACAGAACCTTGTATCCCTTAAAGAAGCTGTAAAGCCCACAGGATATATAAATTGTTAGCATCATGGATGTAGCAATCAATCCCATCGCTGTAACATCAATGTAGTTTCCTACATGAGTGCATAACATTGCAAGAGGTATCGTTGTCAAAATAACTGCAATTCCAGCTGGAAGCATGGTTTTTGTCAAAAGCATGTCATCCTTCCTTTCAATTGAAAGACCAATTATGACAAAGGCTACACCTAGGGAAGGATACCAGGCGGTGGAATAGTAAGCACCCATCTGCAACTCACTCAAATTTAGGAATTTAGGTATTACCGAGTAGAATATTATAAATGGTATGAAGAGAGGTATCCACACCCACTTCCACCAACTGTCAATTGGACTTACAAGTTTTTTAACTCTGTGAAACAAAATCAAGCTGATAATACCAGCGGGAATAATAACTAAAACAGCATAGTCAAATTTCAACAGTATTAGTGCACTAAGCACCATAACCGCTATTGAAAATATGCTACCAAATATAACCCAGCTCATCGATGCGATTAGGTTGTATCTGTATCTCTCAAGTTTCAAAGCCAGATCACCCAAATTTGCTTCCTCCATATAGTTTGTTAATTTTGTTTGTTTATATAACTTGAAGAAACTCTCATTTTGAGAGTTGGCAAACGAAGTAAAATCATTCAAAAGAGGAGATAGAGCATTTTCAAATTTAATTTACAGGAATGATGTAACATCGTGCAGTGTTACACATACTAAAGCTTTGGTTACATACCTTATAACGACTAGATTGGATAATTATCAAATTTTTAACAGAGAAGCAAATTGAGACTATTTAAGCGTAGAAGCAGTCACCAGAAAAAACCTTAACAACCTTTCCACCAACATCCAACATCAATCCACCATCCTCATCCAAATCCAAAGCAAAACCCTCATAGGTTCTATTTACAGTCCTAACCTTAACGTATCTACCAAGTGTTTCACTCAAATCAATCCACTCCCTCCTTATCTCATCCCAATCCCCACTCAAAAGCTTGAAATAGTATCTCTCAAAACTCCTCAAAACTCTACTCAAAACATCAATCCTACTAACCTCTCTACCGTAAATCT
This sequence comes from Archaeoglobales archaeon, assembly GCA_003663025.1. Lineage (GTDB taxonomy): Archaea > Halobacteriota > Archaeoglobi > Archaeoglobales > Archaeoglobaceae > Archaeoglobus_B. The sequence continues at coordinate 2,223 of QMZE01000136.1, read as the reverse complement.
CCTTTAGAGATATTCCACAGCTTGGATTGTTTACGTTTATGCCAATCCCAACTATTATCAAAGGATCCTCGACACCTCCAACAAGTTCACAGAGGATACCACACAGCTTTCTACCCTCAAACATAACATCGTTTGGCCACTTAAGCTTTGCATTCAATACCCTTGCAATTGAAACTCCCGTTGTCAAAGTCAATCTTGGGACATATTCAATTGGCATCGAAAGAGTTATTGAAAAGTATAATCCCCCCTCCTCACTCATCCAAGACCTTCCATATCTCCCCCTCCCCTTTGTTTGTCTCTCAGCTACGAATAACCTCCTGGGCTTTGCAACCTCCCTAGCCCTAAGGTTTGTCGAATCTGTAACCTTGTAATAATAGACTTCATCTATCAAACTCAAATCCCTACATACAGATGCAACCTCGTATGGAGAGATGTCTGGAGATCTCAAAATCCTGTATCCCAAACCCCTCTTCCTCTCAATCACGTAACCCAAATCCTCAAGTTTCTTAACAAACTTCCATACAGATGTCCTACTAACTCCAAGCATCCTAGCAATCCTCTCACCCGAAATTCCACATTTAAGCATCTCAATCACTTCAACAGATACCTCTTGAACCCCAACGATGTGAGGGCCGTGCACCATTCCTCAACAACCTCCTCAAAACCCTCCTCAATATCCACACAATCCCTCGTTAATGTTGCAACATCCCTACCTTCGTAGGTGAATGTTATTGACTCATCCCGCTTTGATATCGTTATGGTAAAAGGAGGATCTATTATTTTAATCTCCCCCTCATCTATTATAGCCCAACTCCTCAAAACCCTCTTCAAAGCTTCAAAACTTTCAATTATCTTTTCAACCCTCATCTCACCACCTTCGAAACAAAAACCCTGTCACCAACTTTGAATCTGTTACATTCAACCCTCACCCTAACCTCATCCCCATCAACACCCTCAACAACCCCAAAAACACAGTTCAAGACAGAACTGAATAACCCATCAAAATACTCATAGACCTTTAGCAGCTCCCTACCCAAATCTGTCAAAATTGTCCTCCCACCCTCAACACCACCCCTCTCACTCTCAACAACCTTACCACCCAAATTTTTCTCCATCCTCCTAATGTAATTCCAAACAAACCTGTATGACATATTCAACTCCCTCGATGCTCTGGAAATTGATTTAAACTTATCAACAGCCTTCAGAATCTCATAACCACCCTTACCCATCACATGCTTACCATCCTTCTCAATCCAAAACCTCAACCTCACCTCCATAACTCAACTCCCCAAAGGGTTATTTTGATTTTTAGAAAGATTTAAATTCGATGTTTATTATTGTGCATAACGGTGATATCATGAGGCTGCTGGTGATAATACTTCTGGCAACTTTGATGCTGGGTTGTCAACAATCAAAGCTAAATATATTCCATGCTGGCTCCCTAACGATACCACTGCAAGAACTCAACGAGGAATTCAAGAATTACATAAAGGAGAAGGGTTACGATGTTGAAATTAGGTCTGAGGCTAGTGGAAGTGTAATGGCTGTTAGGAAGGTTACGGATCTAGGTAGGAAAGCTGACATTGTTGCAGTTGCTGACTACACTCTCCTTAAGCTAATGTATCCAAAATACACAGACTTCTACATAGCCTTTGCAAGGAACGAGCTTGTCCTTTGCTACACAGATAGAAGTAGATATTGTGACGAGATAAGCGGTAGCAACTGGTATGAAATTTTGGATAGGGAGGGTGTAAAGTTTGGATTCTCAAATCCAAACATAGACCCATGTGGTTACAGGGCAGTGATGGCTATGAAGTTGGCTGAACTACATTACAAAAAGCCAATATTCCAGTTGATTGAGAGGCACACAAATATAAGGACAGATGGAAACGTGATAATCTGTCCCAGGAATTTAACAACAGATGGGAAGATTGTGATGAGAGATAAGAGTGTAGATCTGATAGCTCTTCTTGAGAGTGGTTGTTTGGATTACGCATTTGAATACAAGAGCGTTGCACTCCAGCACAAACTAAGGTTCCTGGAGCTTCCAGATGAGGTTAACTTGAGAAACTTCAGCATGAGTGAGTGGTATGGGAAAGTTTCCATAAAATTCGATGATAAGGAGATAAAAGCTAAGCCCATATTGTATGGTGTTACGATACCAAAGAACGCTGAAAATAGGGAGTTGGCTGAGGAATACCTAAGATACCTGTTGAGTAGGGG
>QMZE01000135.1 GCA_003663025.1 Archaeoglobales archaeon | reverse complement strand
TCAGGAGAAGGCTGAATCGATAAATTTGGATGATTTTGAGATTCTAATTTAACCATTTTGCAATATTCTTTGCAAGTTTTATGTTGTCGGCTTTTGTTATGTAGCTGTCTAGGAACATTGCATCGTCTCCAAAATATTATAATCTCCCTCTTATTATACTTCACAAGCTTTGTAATACCCTTGAAGTCACCAAAAACAATGTTTCCTTAACAATGAAGAGATCTCCGTTAACTGGAAAGACTCCCTTTATGTATATCTCTTTTATACCTGATGTAACCTCACATTCAACTCCAGGGATTGCTTTAACCTCCATGAACTCGTAGGGTCTTGATGATACATCAATTCCAAACTTGCTCAAAATAGGCTTCAAGTTGTTTGGGGATATGTGAACCAAAATTAGAAGCTTCCCACCCTCCTTTACAAAATCAACAATCTCCTCATCTGTAAATTCTCTCGTGACGCCAGGCAGTATGTAGGCTTTTGCATTCTTTAGATCACCAACACCCCCTCAACCATGCTAGATTGCTAGTAAACTTGAAGTAGTGGGAAATTGGAAATACTGGCTTGTGTTCAACATCCCACACAATATCCTTCTCTCCAACGCATCCTAAAACTATAACAGCAGAAGGTAAATTCTCATAGATGGAAAATTTGTTTTTGATTTAAAAATCTTTGGTTCGAATTTTGAAAAAGGTAAAATTTTTGCCTAAAGTTAACAGATCCAATTTTGAGATATTTTGTGGTTGAGGAAGATGGAGGAATAGCTTTGAGCTGAGAGGAATCCTTCTAAATTTCAGTTCTTCTGAGTTTAATAAGAATCATATTAGCTGAAAATGAGAGTAAAAGCTTTGTTTTACCTAATCATGCTGTCATCTTCAAATTATTTGACAGCTTACATGATGTTGAACCCTCAAGATCTGAGTTCTTTCGCAAAAGTATGACATTTAAGATTTAAACACTAGGAGAAATCTTGATCTGGTGATCATCTATATAAATTTTTATTCAGCAGTTAAATTAATTCTTGGATAAGGTTATTACAACTCCCGATTCTATCTTTTGGCACCTATAATCACTACTGCAGAATTAGGAAATCTGTTCCTTATTCAAATATTCTTCAATATCTCAGCCTTTCTTCTTGGATTTTTGAAGATCAGCAACTCCTCTTTAATCAACTCCTTAACGATTGGCTAAGCCACGCAAATGTTTTAAGAATCTGGATAGCTTATTTAAGTTTGTATAAGCATGACCTCACTTTTGTGAATCTCCTCATCGTTCATATTAATGAACATTGATAAAAAGACATTTAAACGTTGATGTTTATTATTCTGATAAACCAATAAGCTATCGGCTTAAGAAGTATGGTGATGAAGATGGAGGATGAAACGTTGTTTCTGAAGGTATTGGGGGGAGAAAATCCTATAATAAGAATAATCGATTTCCTAATCGATAACTCCACTTTCGACTACTCAAAGACTGAGATAGCCAAAGGATCGGGAATCAGTATTATGCCAAAAAATTTGCTGAAATAGTGGAGATCAGGTAAAATGGTTAAGCCAGTGAAAAGTAAACTGTCAGAGTATATCAATAAGTTCATCCAAAATTTAATTTTCAAAGAAAACCAGTTCAATGATTTTATTGAATTCAAAGTAACTTGTAATCTCTACAAAGCTCCTCAAAAGCCTTCAATCCCCTCTCACACCTCTTATCCATTATGTGCTTCAAAGATTTGAAGTAAACATTTAGGAAATCTTTGGAAAGTCCAAACTTCTTAACAGCGGAATTCAAAACCTCATCGAAGTTCTCCAATCCCCACTTCAAAGATCTGAGGACAGCCTCGTCACAAATCTCAGCATCTCCAATTGATGAAGATATTCCAAAGACCATGGGATAACCAGTTAATTCTTTCCATTCCTCTCCAAGATCAATCACAACCCTAAACCTCTTCATAGCATCTATTGCTGAATCACCTATAACCAATGCACTATCGCAATACCTCAAAATTTCCTCAGCCCTACTGACATTCATCGATAATATTCTGCAATTTAAATCTCTCTCTTTTGCTATGATCCTTAGGAGATTGACGGATGTCGTAGTTTCGCATGTAACCCCAATCTTACTCCCAAGCTTCCCATCCCTAGAAACTACAATCACACTGTAAACCTTGCCATCCGATGCTACACAGAATCTATACCTCTTTAACCTATCGCGATTCTTCAAATAGTAAAAGCTTGGAATTGGTGCGTAGTCTATCTTCCCCAATTCAATTAGTCTTATCATTTCTTTTGGTGAGGACTCTACGACCTCCACATTTCTCTCTCTCTCCAATCTGTAGTATGGGAGGTAGTTGTTTACGTATCCAAACTTTCCAATTCTCATCCCTCAAGTTACATCGAAAGGTTAAATATTTTAGTTAACTTCTCCTTAAGGGTGAGGGTGATTGGGAGATACTCAAACATGTATTATCAAACAAGATGGGTCCCACTTAGGAGGAGGGGGTTGGGTTGGCATAGGTGTAACGTCTTATTTAAAGATCACAAATGTGTTGCATCCTGTGGCTTGGCATACGGTAAGGTTCTTGAACTGGTTTTGGATGTTAAGGGTTGCAACTTAAACTGCAAGTATTGCTGGTGTTGGAAGATGAGACATGGTGAGGAAATCTTGAAGTATCCTGAGGATGTTTTGAGGGATTTGGAGTGTAGGTTTGATGAGGTTTCTAGGGATTTTTTTGTTTCAAGGAAGGGTTACAGGGTAGGTGTGATTAGGATCACAGGTAACGAGCCATCCCTTCAGTGGGATCACGTCTTTGAACTTTTAAAACTGATAGACAGATCTAAGCTTAATGGGTGTAAGGTGATAGTTGAGACAAACGGGATACTTTTTGGTATGGGTCGTGTAAGTTTTGAGGGTCTGGATGAACTTGAGATAGATATTGACATAGACGTTTCATTCAAGGGAGTCAACTACGATCAGTTTGAGTGGTTATCAAGTTCAAGGAGGGAATACTTCAGGTATCAGATTGAAGGTTTTGTAAAACTCTTCGATTACTACGAAGGTAGCAACGTGAATGTGAATCCAGTTTTGGGAATAAACCATGCTGAGAATTACTGTGTCTGGAGAGGGAGGAGGTATGTCATGGATGTTGAGATAGTGGATGAGAGGGGTGAAAAGTTGGACTTCTACGAATATTCTGAAGATTTTGAGAATGAAGTTCTTTCAAGGAGGGAGTTGAGATACGATGAAGCACCTTTCAGGGAATACTTTGGAATAAACAGGGATACAGCCAGGTTGGTTGTAGCTGTTGTCTATGAGGGAAAGAGGTTCCTTCACGTTTTACCTTCGGAGATTCCAGATTTGGTATGAGGTCTCTATACCTTTCCATATTTTCCGCAATGCTTGGATTGGGAATTGTCGCACCTCTCATGCCAATCTATGCAAGAGAGCTTGGAGCAACTACGTTGATACTGGGTTTCATATATTCAAGCTTCTCAATTGCAAGGACTACATTCACACCAATCGTTGGATTTGTTTCAGATAAGTTTGGTAGAAAGTCATTCATACTACTTGGTCTGATTAGCTATTCGGTTATATCGATACTATACATTTTTGCAAGGGATCCTGGAGATCTGATAGTTATAAGGTTCTTTCATGGGTTGAGCTCAGCAATGGTTATACCGTGTGCAATGGCATACGTCAGTCAGTTGGCTCCAAGGGGTGAGGAGGGAAGGACAATCTCATCGTTCAACATGGCTCTTCTGGGTGGTATTGGATTTGGTCCATTTCTTGGTGGTGTGATAAAGGATGTCTTTGGATTTAAGCTTGCATTCATCTCGATGTCAATTTTAACAATTCTGGCATTCTTTGCAGCTATTTCAATTCCAAACATAAAAGATCGATCGGAATTTAGATTAAAAATTAAGAGACCACTAATTTCAATCATGATATTCAGATTTTCAACTGCGATAAGGCTTGCACTCATAATAGCATTCTTTCCAGTCCTCATAAATCTGAGTGGTTATCAGGTGGGCTTGGTGATATCTACTATAGTCCTGATGAACGCATTCTCTCAAAAGTTCTTTGGTAGGTTTGTTGATAGGTTTGATAGGGTTAGGCTTGCAATCTTTGGTAGCTTTGTCTCAACAGTTCTCTTCATGACTCTACCATTCACAAAGGAATTCAAAATCGTTTTGATGATTGCAACATTCATGGGTATATTCAACGGCTTGTCGATGTGCTCCGCAAGTGCAATAGCTGTTAGCTTGGGTAGGATATACGGTCATGGGACTGTGATGGGTTTGTTCAACACTTCCATGGGTTTGGCAATGATAGTTTCGCCAATAGTTGCTGGATTTATTGCAGACTTCACAAACCTCGTTGTTTCCTTCGTCTCCCTTGGGATGTTTAGTCTCGCATGCCTATTTATATTCTA
>QMZE01000134.1 GCA_003663025.1 Archaeoglobales archaeon | reverse complement strand
GGTGAGAGCCATCTCACGACTTCCTTTTCAGGTTTTCTTGCCATGTAGTAATTTGTGATCTAATAGTTAATAAAGTTTTGTCTTAGACTATAATTGTATTCTTAACCCTTGTCTTGACAGTCTCTACCTTGGAATAATTAAGTATAATATTAAGTATAATTAAGTATAATTCATCAAGCATACTACTCGCAATGTAATGTTCAAGTTGACCCTTAGATATACAAGATACTATAGCTCTAAATTCATCTTTAACTTCAAAACCTATAAATTTCCATCCATCCGTAGCAACTAAATCTATGGTTGTTGGAACTCCTTTCTTTATTTTAAACCTAATATTTCCTAAACCATCAACATATAGCTTAATTTTCTCTAAGATAGGTTTAGATTGCCAAATTCTATCATAAATATCATCTGAAACTACTTTAACTTCTCCTGCTACTTTATAACCTTCATATTCCAAAATGTTCCATAATTTGTGAGTCATTTTTGCTTCAGATATCATTGGACTGTTAGAGTTATAATAACTTATTTATAAATCTTGTAGAAATTCTACCTACCAATCGACTTATTGATGAAATTATTAAATTTTTTGTAAAGTATTATCATCTTTAAGCTTCTATCAGCTCTTTAACTACAACTTTTTTCCTTAAGATTTCCTTTTTAAGCTTCAAATTGAAGTGCATACAACTTCTAAAATCTATAAGTTATCCTGGGACTCCTTTTGAATCTCATCAAAGTAAGAATACACTATAAGGAGATACAGTTCCTTAAGCAAATCTCCCATATTTTTCTTCACAATCAATCTAAGGAGTCCCTCATCTTTTGTTTTAACAAAAGCCTTCCAAATTGTTGGAACCTCCCTACCAGTTATTCTCGGTAAGTTGAAGTATATCTCCGGATCTCTGACCAACTCAATTAGCCTTGGCCATCTAAATCCAAGACGATCCGCAATTCCCCTCCAAGGTTCCATCAAGTCAACCCACTCAGCCTGAATTCCCAACTTTTCTTGAAAGAAGGAACTCTCAAACTCTGAGTTGTAGGCGTAGTATGGTTCTGGGAGCTTGGATATTACCTTTTCTTTGAGTTCAATACAGTATGCATCCTCCTCCATCACTCTGCGTTGAATTACGAGGATTTTATTTCCAATCACACATCCCAAAGTTACAATTTCATCTTCACTTGGATCCAAGCCCGTGGTCTCTATATCTATTAAAGTTCCCTTGACAATCTTCACGGGTAACTCCATGGTAACAATTAAGGAAGTCTTCATGAATTTAGGATGTAATCCAAACTTTTAATGCTTTTCTGACAACCTCTCAATCCTAAACTCACAAACCTCATCTCCCAAACCCCAACACCTAACCTCCTCAACCCTATAACAACCCACATGGGACAGAAATCCAGATATGAAACCTTCATCAAACTTGCAGTATGTGTATCCAACCTTTGGTAGGCCAGAACAGAAGTAGCAGTTTTCCATAACTAGAGAGTTTTTGGAGCAGCTCGTCTCTCCAAGACCCAAACTCTCCCAAAGTTCAGACAAACTCTCAACGCTGACACCTTCACCACCCAAACTCTTCCCCACCTCAAATCCTAACCTCTTGAATAGGTGTGGTGAAGTTTTTAGGAGGGCAAATCCCAAGAGTCTAATTGTATTCCTAAAAACTTCAGCCCTGTCTCTTCTCTCAGTTGACAACTTGAGAGAATCAATGATTATAGAGCTTACACTACCATTTGGAATTGAGAGTGTGTAGTATTTCTTGACAAAGTTCCTAACAACAACCTCCCTTGAAACTCTAACGAGACCAGATTTCTTAAGTTCCTCAAGATGGTAGGATACAGTAGCTTTTGAAATACCCAAAATCTTTGAAATATCGGTTACGGTCATCTCCCTCTCAGCCAAGAGACCTACTATCTTCTCCTTCACCAAGTCTATTCAAACATGTTAGGATATAATCGTTTCGTTTGATTTGATCAAACAGTATCGAAAATTTTAAATTTTGTTTGAATTTCATCAAATAAAGGTGGTAACATGATAGCAAATCTCGATGTGAGGGCTTTGGTTGAGAGGGCAAAAGAAAAGGTATTGGAAACTTCACATACGAGGAAGGCTTCGATATGCGAGGTTGGAAGGAAGGGGCTTTGTTGCAATGTCTGTTCTGAGGGTCCTTGCAGAATAACGGAAAAGAATCCTTACGGTATCTGTAGGTTGAATGCGGATCAGATTGTTGCAAAAAATCTATTAGACACGTTGCAGCTGGTGTTGCATGCTACATCCATGTCTGTGAGAACACTGCAAGAGCTTTGATGAGTTCCACTGTAAGGGGCAGAGAGATACTTGAAGATGTCTGTTCAAAACTTGGAATTGAAGCAGATCATAGGAATCTAGCTAAATTTGTCATGAGTGAGATCGTTCTAAGGTTGGCTCCAAGAAAGAGGTTGGTTGCTTACGAGAGGGGAATACTGCCGTGAGGTGCAAAGTCTGAGGTGATGGATGCAATTGTTAAGACATCAACAAACCTCAATGCAAACGTAATATATATGCTTATGCATACACTAAAGCTGGGTTTGGTTATGGGTTACACAGCTCTGAGGATGAACGATGTCATGTTTGGTGTTCCTCAGATTAGAGAAGTTAAGACGGGTGTTGGATCTATAAATCCCAACTGTGTAAATATAATGACAACTGGACATCAAACCGCATTGCAGATTGTGGTGATTGAAGCTGCATGTAGTGATGAGATGCAGAGAATTGCAAGGGACCCAGATGCTGAGGGTATAAACGTTGTTGGAGCTACGTGTGTTGGGCAAGATCTGCAGAGTAGGATTAACGGTTGCTTCATCGGACAGTATGCAAACAACTTTGGAACTGAACCTTTGGTTGCAAGTGGATTGATAGATGCGGTTGTGTCTGAATTCAACTGCACATTCCCAGGCTTAACTCAGATTGCAAGGCATGAAGGTGTCAAACTTATTGCAACAGATGACGTCGCACTGATAAAGGATGCAAAACTTGTAAGTTGGAGTCCTGAGAGGGCTAGGGATGTTGCTAAGGAAGTTGTTTTAATGGCAGTAGAGGCCTTCAAATCTAGAAAGAGGGTTGAGAGGTTTGGTAGTGTTAAGAAGGCTAAGGTTAGATTTAGTGAGAGGTTTGTAGCTGAAAACATGGAGAGAATAGTTGAGATTCTTGCTGAGGGTAAGGTTAAGGGTATAGCGGCGGTTGTGAGTTGTTCAAATCTTGTTAGTGGAGGGCACGATGTCTTAATTGTTGATTTGACAAAGGAGCTTTTGAAGAAGGACATACTCGTTTGGACTGCTGGTTGCACCGCATACGCTTTGCAGGGATTGGGATTTATGAGTGAAGAGGGGTTGGAGTATTCATGTGAAGGTTTGAGGGATGTCTGTTCCGAGCTTGGACTTCCACCAGTATGGGATTTTGGGATATGCATGTGCATAGCTAGGATAGCTACAATTGCTGAAATGTTTGCGGAGAGGTTGGGTCTTGATCTGCCAGATCTGTCCATCGTAGCCTCAGCACCCCAGTGGCTTGAGGAACAGGCTTTGGGTGATGGTGCGTTTGCCTTGGATTGTGGATTTCTACTTCACGTCTATCCAGATCCATTTACAAGTGGTTCAAGGGTTGTAAACAGGATAACTGAGGAGCTTCCAAGGTTGACAGGTGGAAGGTTGCTGATTGAGAAGGATGCTGTCAAGACTGCTGAGATCATGGAGAGACACATACTTAAGAGGAGGGGTAGTTAGGTTTAAGAACCTAACATTTTTTATGGAGCATCTAGGAGGTTTGAACTTCTGACTTCAAAGGTTGCAACGAGATACCTCTACGACATTGAAGAGTTTTACAGGTTTAGGGGTGCAGAAGCCTTGGGTTACTTGTGTAGGGGGTGAGAGAGCAAGGAATTACATTTTAAGGCTGTTTTGGCATCTGAGTGATGAGAGTGGCGCATACTGCATTGGAGCACCTTTGGGGATTGCAGAGATAGGGAGAAACAATCCAGAGGAATTTGAAGGTTTTAAGAATAAATACGTATCTCTGACAACTGGGAGGTGGAGAGGAAGTATGTAGCTTATGGAATCATGAGAACTGCTAAAATTGTTAAAGATGCCTATCCAAATCCTGTGGAAAAACTCTTAGAGGTTTTGGAAGAGTTGAGACACAATTCAGACTTTGTAGCTTACTCCATTTTAGCCCTCAAGGAATTGGGATCTGAAATTCCAAGGGAGTTTAAGAATGACAACAGATTTGCGAAGATTTACGATGGCGAACGTATTAGGAGGGTAAGGATAGGGGATTTATTTTGAATGTTAAAAGTCAGAAGTCCCGTAAACTTTACAATCCCAGAATATATTTCATCGAATTTTGATGAAGCTGAAAGATTTGATAGAGGAGCTAAATTTGTTTGAAAGAGAAAGAACACCGAAAGAGATAAGAATACT
>QMZE01000133.1 GCA_003663025.1 Archaeoglobales archaeon | reverse complement strand
TTCAACATGATGCACAATTTACATCACTACTGGACCTTAAGAAGTAAAACTTAATTTAGTTCCCGTTATTGATATCTTTGGGACTGTTAAAGAGTTCTAAATTTGGCGACATCTTTAACAAAGCAACAAACATCCTTTCTTGTAAGTGTGAGCTTAAGCCCAATTCAATCAAATATAACATCAGCAATACATCTAATCCTACTTTCAAAGGACTTATCAACATCTGTGCATTCAAATACGATTACGTCAAATCCCCTCCTTAGGAAATCCAAAAAGTTTTCAATTTCATCCCTCCTGACTATGCAAACTTTCCCCTTAAATCTATGTGCAACTTCATCAACATCCCCCTTAAACACAGCTACAACCTTTGCACTTGGCTTGTAAGCCTTGTAATCCAAAACTTCGACCTTACCAGTAACCTCCTCAATCTCTCTAACGTGTATTGCTCCAACCCTCAGTATCCTTGGAGGTTTGGTTGTCGTGTCTATCACTGTGGATTCAATCTTAAGTGGAGTTTCACCTCCATCGACGATTGCATCAATCTTCCCCATAAGGTCCTGTATGACATGTTCAGCCCTTGTGGGTGATGGCTTTCCCGAGATGTTTGCGGATGGTGTTGCTATTGGAACTCCACTGAATCTTGCAATCTCAATAGGAATTTTGTAGTTTGGCATCCTTATACCAACCTTGTCACTACCAGCTGTGACTACATCTGGTATGACATCCCTCTTCTTTACGATTACCGTGATTGGACCTGGAAAGAATCTCTCCATCAACCTAACGGCAATTGGATTTGGCTTTGCAATTTCATGGATAACATCGAAGTCTGAAATTATAACTGAAACTGGCTTCTTCTCCCTACCCTTAACTTCAAATAACCTCTCAACAGCCTTCTCATTAAAAGCATTTGTTCCCAAACCGTAAACAGTTTCGGTTGGAAATGCTACAAGTTTTCCATCCCTTATCATATCCGCAACCTTCCTCAACACAACCTCATCTATCCTCTTAGGATTAACCTTGTAAATCAACATCATCAAAATCGATTTATCTCAGATCTTAAATCTATTCATGAACGATCTGATGTAATTCATCTTAACCTTATACAGTATCTTCATGGGTCTTGGAATTAAGATACCCCTGTAAATCAGTATTGCCCTATTCCTAGCTAGTGTTATGAAGGAAGTAGGCTTTTCCAGGCTTGAATGAACCCTGTATCTTATCAACCTTCTACCCTCAATCAGTCTCTCCACATTCTTAGCTGTAACCTTTGCTTGTCTCTCAGCTTCAAGGGCAGTTTTTGTTGCAACCTCTCCATTCACACTCACAAACGCACAGTCACCAATTGCAAACACCCTTCCCCCAACCCTCAAGTAATCGTCAACTACAATCCATCCATCCCTATTCCTCAATCCATCTATTGGATTTGGTTTCAATCCAACACATGATACAACAACGTCACACTCAACTTCACCCCTGTCAGTCTTTACACCTCTGTCAACCTTTAGAACTCTGCAGGATGTGAATACCTCTATGCCCTCTTTCTCCATAAGCCTCGTTACGAATCTGGAGACGCTTGGACTGAACGTTGGTAGTATCCTATCAAGACACTCCAAAACCTTTACATTGTATCCACACTCCCTAAGCTCAAATGCAAACTCAACACCCGTAGATCCTGATCCCACAATTAAGACATCTTCAACATCCTTTAAAGCATCCTTAACTTCCATTGGGTCAACTGTATTCTCAAGTTTTGAAGCCTTTGCACCAACCGAGATTATGAGGTAATCAAATTCAACCTCATCCCTTTCAGTTATCACCCTGTCAGACTCAACACTCACAGCTCTATCTCTAATCCAATGAACTCCATGTTTGTCACAGAACTCCGATATTTCAACTGTCATATCATCCCAGCCAACCTTGTCAACGATGAACTCTGGCAGGAGGGGATAGAAGATCATCTCATCCCTTGGCTCGATGAGTGTGGCATCTAAGTTTAGATTTCTCAAAACCTCAAGTCCTCCAATCCCCCCACCAACTATGACTGCTTTCATTTTTATTTATTTGTCAAATTTTTTATTTAACGTTTGTTTTCTGGTTATATTACTGAAACTTGTTCAGTTTAAATGTCTTTTCCTTGAGATAATAATTTTTATTCTGAGACCTATTTCGATTGATGATACAGATAATGGGTGCTGGGGCTTTGGGTTGTCTATACGGATACATGCTTCAGAAGAGATACGATGTTACATTCGTTGCAAGGGGAAACCAGTTTAGGGCTTTGAAGAGGGGTTTGAGGGTTACTGGATTATTTGAAGATTTTGTAAATGTGAAAGTTGTAGATAAACCTTACAATGCGGATTTGACTCTTGTGACTGTAAAGTCTTACGATACCTACGAGGTTGCAAAGTTACTCTCTAGGGTTGAATGTGGGATTGTTGTCTCACTTCAAAATGGAATTGGTAACGAGGAGATTTTGATGAGATTTCTCAAGAGGGTTTTGGGTGGTGTGACTACATACGCTTCAAATCTTGTGGATTACGGATGGATTGAATTTGCAGGTGTTGGGGAGACTTTCATTGGAGATTTGAGTGGTGAGATGGTTGATGATGTTTTTGAGGTTGTTGGGATTATGAGAGAATGTGGAATCAATGCTTATGCAGTTGACAACATATATGAGAGGAAGTGGATAAAGAACGTTATAAATTCAGTTGTAAATCCAATAACGGCAATTTTGAAGGTTAGAAACGGTGTTTTGATTGAGATTGAGGAGATTTGGAATCTTGCATTGGAGGTTTTGAGGGAGGGAGAGGAGGTTTTGAGGGGTATGGGTTTTGAAGTTGAGTTGGAGGATACTTTGAGGGATGTAATTCTAAAAACTGCAATGAACAGATCGTCCATGCTTCAAGATGTTGAGAGGGGGAAGAGGACGGAGATAGATTTTATAAATGGTTCGATAGTTAAAAAGGCTGAAGAGCTTGGAATTGATGTTCCATACAACAGAGCATTGATATACATCGTCAAGGCTATGGAAAAAACGTTTTTAAATTCTTTGAAACCTTGATGTGTGGAGTGGTTGAAGGTGCTTTTGGTATCTTCACTGCCCGTATCTGAGCTTAGGGGTGGGATCCCACTTGCATTGTATTTGGGATTTGATCCAATTTGGGCTTACGTGATATCTGTCCTTGGCAACACAATACCAATCCCTCTCCTACTTACCTTACTAAGTTTCATAGAGAGGTTTGCACTTAAAACTCCTCTGTCTTCTATCTATCTAACGATAGTTAAGAGAACTGAAAGGAATAGGAAAGTTGTTGACAGGTTTGGATACGTAGGTTTGACCATTTTTGTTGCCATCCCCCTTCCAATCACAGGGGCATGGACTGGATGTCTCCTGGCTTTTCTCTTGGGTTTGGACAAGGTTAAGTCCCTATTTTGTATATTCTTGGGTGTTTTGATAGCTGGGGTTGTTGTTCTCTCTTCAAGCCTGGGAATATTTAAAATTCTGTGTCAAATTTAAACATGCGTGAGGCAAAGGCTTACAGGAAGGTTGGAGATCGTGTTGTGTGTCAACTCTGTTGGCATCTGTGCAAGCTTGAAGAGGATGAGTTTGGTAGGTGCAATGCAAGGTTTGTTAGAGGTGGCAAGCTATACACCTTAACGTACGGTAACATCAGTGCAGTTGAGAGCAGACCTATGGAGATTAAACCTTTCTTTCACTTCCTACCTGGAAAGACTGCAATAACATTCTCAACGTTCTCATGTAACCTAAACTGTCCTTGGTGTCAGAACTGGCATCTCTCAAAGTTTCCTCCCCCCTCAAGCTATCGACAAACAAAACCTGAGGAGATTGTTGAGAAGGCTTTGATGTGGGGTGATTTGGCTACATGTGCAAGCTTCAACGAGCCAACATTACTGTTTGAGTTCCTACTCGATCTCTTTCAAATTGCAAGGTCGAAGGGTCTCTTTAACACCATGGTTTCAAACGGTTACTTGACTCCCTCACCTCTCAAGATGCTTGTAGAGTCTGGTTTAGATGCCATGAACATAGATCTAAAGGGTGATGAGGGAGTCTATGAGGTTTACTGTGGTGGTAGGGCTAGGAACGTTTTGAAGACCATGAAAAAAGCTAGGGATCTTGGAGTTCACATTGAAGTTGTAAATCTACTTGTAACGGATGTAAATGACAATGAGGATTGTGTTAGGTGGGTTGTTGAGAACCATCTCAAGTATGCGGGGAGTGAGGTTCCACTGCACTTCACAAGATACTTCCCAGCTTACAGATTTGAAAACCCTCCAACACCAATTGAAAGGATTGAGAAGGCTGTGGAGATTGCTAGGAGGGAAGGTGTTGAGTTTGTTTACATTGGAAACGTTCCTGGACACAGATTTGAAAATACGTTTTGTCCCAGATGTGGAGAGTTGTTGATAGGTAGGTATTCATACAGGGTTCTTGAAGTTAGATTGAGGGGTAACAC
>QMZE01000132.1 GCA_003663025.1 Archaeoglobales archaeon | reverse complement strand
TTAATATTTTCCTTAATTTCCTTAGCCTTATCTGTGTCTCCAAACAATTTTATCAATTTGTCCATTTGATCTTCCAAATCGCTTTTTTCAATTTCAATTTCGATTACTTTAGATTGATCTTGAATTAAAACACCAATTAGTAGATCTATATAGTCTATTATACTCTTATCAATCTCTGATTTAACCTTCTCTCTCCAACTCTCAAATATTTTGGCTATGATTTCATCGATCTCATCTTCAAGTTTTAACTTTTCTTCAAATGTCATATTGAGGTTACCAGTTATTAGTATTAACATTCGATATGTCCCTTCTTCGGAATTCTCAATAAAAGTTACATCTATCTTTATATCGTATTCACACATTCTATCTCGTATGCTTTGAAATATCTCCTTTAACAAAGGAGGTAAAATTTCGTTAATTTTTCCTTCTATTTCAATCGATTTATCTTTAAGTTCTAATTGAAATAGTTGGTAATATTTCACTTAAAACTGCATTTAACAATATTCTCTTAAACCAATCTTCTGCAATTTCTATGATTTCTTCTATTGTTATAAGTTGTTGCACTTCTACTACTATAGGTGTTGATAATCTTATGAGTTCACCAATTGGTAATCAATCAGTGAACCTACTTTCAATTCTCCATGAGGTTTTTCAATTCGTATAAACTTACCATTATCAACTATTTCAAAATGTTTTTTAAAATCTGTATTGGCTATCCTTAATTCAGCTATATCCCTAAGCCAAGGCAATTCCTTTAATATTTCATCTTTTCTATATTTACATCTAGAATCTAAGATGAATATTATCTTGACACCTTCTTTAGCCTTTTCTCTCAATAAATCTTCAAAATCCTTCCAAAATTTTGGATAAATACCACCATATACGATTATCCGCTCTTCAGCCTGGCTAAATGCCTCCTTCAATATTTTTCTAAGTCGTTTTTCGGATTCCCCTCCAATTTCTATTATTACTCTCTTAGATAATTCTTTCTTTCAATTTTAAGTATTCTATAATTTCTTTATAAACTTGTTCATCAAGTAAAGATAACACACTATTTTGAGTTTCTACGTATTCTACCATCTTATTTATTTACTTACATCCGTATAAATATGTTTTGGTTTTTCAGTGAGAGAATGTCAACTTGAGTATTATCATGTATAAAAAATAAAATTAAAGTCCTTCCCAAAAGCCAACTGGAACCTCTTTTGGCTCTCTCTTCCAAGCCTTGGCTTGAATCATTGCAACTGTCCTATACAACAGATGTGCAAACTTTGAATAAGGTGCATAAACGAGCAACATGAAGACAAGGTATAGGTGTGCTACGTATAGGTAGTATGCACTCACACTCCCAAGCAACCTTGCAATCGTCGTTGCAAATCCAGTAACTCCAACAAAGAATATTACAAGAAGGAAGAACCAGTCGTAGTAGCCTCCAATCTCCTTCCTGTTATGGTATAACCTGTTCCACATGGCTATACATGCTCCAATCACTAGCGCAGCACCGCTCAAGAGAGCTATACCCTTGAAAATTGCCAGCACATCATACACTCCACCCCTACCAATCTCCCAAGGCCAAGGTAAAGGATGGACCCCAAGTATGTATATGCTTATGAAATCTATCGTTGCAACCAAACCCAATCCCAGAAATCCATAAAATATCAGAAAGTGAGCTGGCAAACGGGGTCTGTTTGTCTCACATATCTTGAACCAGTTGTGATAAAGAATGTCCCTTAGGACAAAGAAGAAGGCTACTATGAAGTTCATACCCATGAATCCACCGCTAGCCCTAACGTTGATATTTGCATCTTCAAGTGGTTTTACAGTTACGTTCATACCCCCTCCATCCGTTATTGCCAACCAGAACCTCCATATACCTATGAGACTTATTAGTATAACCCAACCTCCAAGTATGAAGGCTGGAATCTCAACGTATTCTATCGGTATAAACTCAGATGTTGCAATCTCTCCAGTTGGAATCGTAGGCTTTATAGCCCAGAGTATCCCTCCAATTATCAGAGCTGGTATTAAAATTACAAATATTGGAAGACTCCAAGGCTTGTTCAGTGTCCTACCAACAAACTTTGGCCATATATACTCTGAAAGTATCCTAGCTCTTATGGCATTTAAAACCTGTCCTGGAACTGCATCCCTTGGACAATACTTTGAACAGTCTCCACAGTTGTAGCAGAGCCAGATGTCTGGATCTTTTATCAACCTATCCTTGAGACCCCACTGAGCCCATATCATCTCCTTCCTTGGGAATGGATTTTCATCGGGACTCAAAGGACAGACTACACTGCAGTTTGCACACTGCATGCACCTCTTTAAGCTTTTACCTCCCATCGCAATGATGTCCCTCACAAAGTTTGGATCGACATTCATTACACCACCTCCAAATTAGAATCCCTTGTATGGATTTGGCCCGATATTCTGAATCTCCTCAACAAAGCCATTTATTATCTCTGGAATCCTCTCCCAGTCTGAAATTTCAATTTGTTCTATCTTAACTCTCTCAGGCTCAACAAACAACCTTTGCAAGGTCTCTCTAACGTTCTCCATCCTCCTGTTTGCAAGTTCGCTACCCCTTATGAAGTGACACTGGTAATCCTCTCCAAACTTGCAACCAAGCAAGAGAACACCATCAATCCCCTTTGACATTGCATCGGCTATGAATACGACGTTCACTGAACCCAAACATCTAACTGGAATTATTCTGACAAGTGGACTGAACTTCAAACCGTTCCTGGCTGCCATGTCTATTGCAGGATAGGCATCGTTCTCACATGCAAATACGACAAACCTGAACTTTTCAGATGGAACTGAGATTGCCCTTATCATTGACGAAACCATGTCAATTGAGTATTGCTTGAAGGATATTATCTTCTCTGGACATGCACCAAAGCATATACCACACCTCCTACACCTCAATGGATTTGGCTGTGGAGTTCCCTTCTCATCCTCATCCAAAGCTCCAAATGGACATTCCTCTGTGCACCTCTTGCACTGTGTGCATCTCTGGAGGAAGAAGTTTGGATAGTCTATGTCTCCAGTTCTTGGAAATATCGTTGCACCCTTTGAAACCAACTCAACAGTTTGAATTGCCTTCAATGCTGCACCCCTTGCATCAATCTCACAATCTCTTACCGTCATGGGAGCTCTAACGCATCCAGCGGGATATATCCCAGTCCTCCTACTCTCGTATGGGAAGCATATGTAGTGCGAGTCTGGGAATGCATACTTGAGGGTTGGAATTTCTGGACCCTGTCTGTATTGTAGGTTGAGTATCCACTCCTTACCCTTCATCTCAAGTGCAACCTCCAGTGGGATTGCTGGCTTTACATGTTGATATATCGTTGCACCCTCCTCTTCAGGATACTCCTCCTTTATAGTGTAAAGTCCATACATCGATGACATCATTCCAGTTACAAGGACGACCATGTCAACATCCACTGTTATATCCTCTCCAAGTAGAGTGTTTGTAACCTCAACTCTAAGTTTTTCACCTATCTGTGTAATCCCCTTCACATCACCCTTTGTTAGAAATATTCCTTCATCCTGCTGAGCCTGCTTGTAAAACTCCTCGTAGATTCCAACTGTCCTCATGTCTCTGTAAAATATGTATGCGTTTGAATCTTTGTTAATCTCCCTGAGATATAGAGCCTGTTTTAGTGAAGCTAAGCAACATACACTCGAACAGTATGGTAAATGTTCTGGATCTCTCTGTCCCGCACACAGTATGAATGCAACATCCTTAACTGGCTTTCCGTTAACTTCAAGCCTCCCCTCCTTAACCATCTCCTCAAACTCAATGTTTGTAACTACACCTGGCAATCCATAGCCCAAATTAATCAGTTTTGATGGATCGTATGGCTTCCAACCACTTGCAAGTATTATTGCACCAACCTTAAACGACTCCTCAGATCCGTTCCTCTCAACTACGACGTTGAACATTCCAGGCTGTCCAGAGATCGACTTCAACTTTGTTGAAGTGTAAACCTTTATCCTCTCGTTCCCCTCAACTTCCCTTATCTTCTCGTTTAGGTATGAACTAGCATCTACAAGCTCCTTGTATGGGAATCTTCCTGGTAAAATCTTCTTGAACTTCCTAACCCATCCACCCAACTCCGCCTCCTTCTCAACCAGGTAAACGTTGTATCCAGCCTTTGCACATTCGATAGCTGCTGTCAAACCCGTTACCCCACCACCGACAACCAGTATGTCCTTTGATGTCTCTTCGATGTATGGTTCTGGAATTTCGGTCTTCTGAGCTTGAACAATTCCCATCCTTACGTAATCCTCAGCCAACTCCTGAGTTTCCTCATCCAAATCGTGACTCCAAACTACATCCTCCCTGAGATTGACTCTAACGGTTATTATCCCATCTCCAAAGTTGAAAACGTCGTGCTTGTATCTTGGTGAGCATGCACATATAACAACAGCATTCACTCCACCCTCAATATCCTTCCTGATTATTTCAACTCC
>QMZE01000131.1 GCA_003663025.1 Archaeoglobales archaeon | reverse complement strand
GCTAACACGGTCTCTCATCGAAAGCAAACACTCACTCAAGACCGCTGACCCATCGGGGTATTGGGTGTCGGGGTTGCCCCAACATCATCGAAAGCTTATACTCCCTCCGAAGGGGACGTCTCGACACCCTGTAACCCCAAGCTCGCAAGTGGCTTCATCGTAAGCACAAGCTCACTCAGCCCCCTCATCCCACTTGGGGTTAATGTAAGTATGAAAAAAAGATATTAAGCTTTACCTTCCATAGCCCTCCTCCTCACATTCTCAAAGTATATTGCAAATGGTCTGTATGCAAGATGAGACCACTTTGCAAATGGAACCTCAAGACCCAACAGTGGAACGACCAACGCAAGGTGAACTGCAAACGTGTAATACGTTGGAATTGGCCAGTCAAGCTCCATGAATATCCTCACCAAGAGACCTGTGAATGTCGTTAGCCAGAGCAATATGAGAAACATCCAGTCCGTTGAGTGGGAATACTGATGATAGGGCTGATTCTTCTTTATCCTACCAACCATTGCAACGGTAGTTCCGTAGAGGATTGCAACCGATGAGTATGTCCAAAACAACTTTGCTGGATGCCAGGCTGGAGGTGGAGTGTTCGTTATCGACCACTTTGTAAACAGATCGACCTGGACGAGTATGAAAGCTACGGTGTATCCA
Source organism: Archaeoglobales archaeon (assembly GCA_003663025.1). Lineage (GTDB taxonomy): Archaea > Halobacteriota > Archaeoglobi > Archaeoglobales > Archaeoglobaceae > Archaeoglobus_B. The sequence continues at coordinate 3,825 of QMZE01000131.1, read as the reverse complement.
GTCATGATCAGTATGTGGTTCCTCCACTGTGGCTTTATACCCGATCCCTGTCCACAAACCCTGAGCCTTATCTGGGTAAGGAAGTGAACTGCCAGAGACTTCAGCTCCTTAATATACAGGGAAAAAGGTGCCTTCACATCCCTCATTGTAAACCTATACATCCTGTATATGTTTCCAAGGAGTATTATTGCCAGAATCAAACCAAAGATGTAACCAGCGGGATGAACTATGTGCGATGGGGCAAATGTCTCAAGTTCCGTGTGTGTTGTTACAATTGGACCATGAAGAACGTATATTATCCCCAAAGTCAAAAAGAACAAAACCAAAGCAGCAATTATCTCATTCACCTTAGACCTATACAACCACCTCGAAAATCCCGTCCAATCGTAAGCTGTTATTAGATACCTCCTTATAGCCATCATAGTCTCTCCTGGATCTGCCTGCCTTGGACATGTGCTTGAACATTCACCACAATAGTAACAAAGCCAAGGTTCAAGAGACGACTTAATCTTCTCAACCAACCCAAGCTGTATGAACCTTATAATCCTCCTTGGAAACCTCTCCTCGTTGAGAGTTGTCAGGGGACATATTGCAGTGCAGTTCCCACAGTTAAAACATTCAGTAACCTTATTCGCACCAAACTCCCTCAAATCTTCTACAAAATCGGGATTTACCCTCATTCCTCACCCTCCTCTTCTTCAGTCACAGCCAACTCATACTTGTAGTAACCATCAACCTCCTCACCAGCAACAATCTGTCCATACTTCCAGAGGGTCATAACATACCATGTAACAACTCCAGTGGGCATGTTTAGTTCGGATGCAATCTCTGGAATTGTCTTTGGACCAGACTTTAGACATTCAGTTATCTGTTTTATTATCTTCCTCTGTTCCTTTGATTTCTCAACAGCCTCCTTCCTTGGCTTTACTCCCTTCTCCCTCAGCTTTTTAACTGTAAGCTCCTTCTTCCCCTTCTTCTCCTCAGCCATTCAATCACCACCCACGATCTCTATCATCTTTTCAAGCTGATCGTAGTAGTAACCTCTGAGGTTTATTGCCTTGTTTGGACAGACACCTCCACATGCACCGCATCCCTTGCACAAAGCCTCATTTACAACAGCCTTCCCATCCTTTATGCTGATCGCACCCGAAGGACACTCTTCAACACACTCACCACATCCATCACACTTCTCAGCATCTATCTCAGCAATGAAAGGCTCAAGCTCTGCATATCCCTTTATCAGATAGGTGTTTGCCTTTGCAGCAGCTGCGGATGCTGATGCTGTTGCCTCAACAGTATCCTTTGGTCCTTGACAAGTCCCAGCCAAAAGAACCCCTCCTATTGCAGTCTCAACTGGTCTCAGCTTTGGATGAACCTCCTGCAAGAACCCATCCCTACTGAAAGGAACCCTCAGCATCGTAAATATCTCACTCATCTCAGGCTCCATACCAACGGAAAGAACTACAAGATCAGCTGGAATCTCAATCTCCTCTCCACCCAACAGAAGATCTTTGACCTTAACCATGACCTTCTCGCCAAACCTCTCAACCACGGGTGGCTCCTCTGGATCAAATCTCAAGAAGAGAACTCTGTTCCTCCCAGCCTCTTCGTAGTAGCTCTCATACTTCCCGTAAGCCCTTATATCCCTGTAAACGTGATATATCCTAACATCCTTAAACTTCTCCAAAGCTGCAAGCGATGCATTCAAAGTTGCAACACAGCAATACCTTGAGCAGTATTCGTGCTCCTCACACCTGCTACCCACACAGTATATGAAAACTATGTCCCTAACCTTTTTACCGTTGTAAACCAATTCACCCTCTGACAGTGCAAGCAACCTCTCAAAAACTGGTAACGTTATCACGTTTTTGTAAACACCGTATCCAAACTCACCCTCCTTTGGTTCATAGGGCTTGAATCCCGTTGCAAGTATTATCAAGCTACCACTGAGTTCTATCTCCCTTGGTTTCTGATCGAAATCTGGACTGCACTCCCCACACTTCGTGCATGCGTTTATGTCAATGACGGGAATGTCTGGATAGCTGAATTCCCTCTTGTATATAGCCTTCCTCTTTGTCAAACCGTAGTTAAACTCATCTGGAACCTCAACTGGACACCTATCCATCAAACCGGCACTCTTATCTGTGACGTATCTTGGATTTATCCTAACCTTAACCTTGAAGTCTCCTATCGCACCTTCGGCAGATACAACCTCAGCGTTTGTATAGACCTTTATGTTTGGATACCTCTTTATCTCCTCAACCAACTCCCTAACAATTTCAAATCCACTCTTCCTTGAAGGGTAAAGCTTGTATATCTGAGCTGCTCTACCTCCCAAGAATGGTGATCTCTCAATTAGGTGAACTGTTGAGCCAGCCCTTGCAAGATCTATCGCACACCTCATCCCAGCTATACCACCACCAACAACAATTGCCTCCCTCTTCATATCGAGCCTTATGGAATGCAACTCCCTGGCAAGACTGACCTTGGCTATTGCAGTTTTTACAATCCATATAGCCTTCTGTGTTGCACCCTCCATGTCATCAGAGTGAACCCAAGAGCTGTGTTCTCTTATGCAAACGTGTTCAACGAGGTAAGGATTCAATCCAGCCGAGCTTGCAGCATCTCTAAATGTCTTTTCGTGTAGGTGGGGGGAACAAGATGCAACGACGACACCATCCAAATTAAGATTCTTTATATCCTCCTTTATTAGATCCTGTCCAGCCTCGGAACACATGAATACAAAATCCCTCGCAATCGCAACACCTGGCAGATCCTTAACAGCCTCAACAACCTTCTTAACATCGACGTAATCAGATATGTTCCCACCACAGTGACAGATGTAAACACCAATCCTCTCCCTCAACCTTTCACCTCCTTTATGTAAGCCATACACTGAGCTGCAGCAGCTGATGCTTCAGCGATTGTATCTGGAATGTCCTTTGGACAAGTTGCAGTTCCTGCGACAAATATACCCTCAACGTTTGTCAAGGCTGGATTTGAATTCTCTTCGGTTTGCTTTACAAATCCATAGTCGTCAACATCAACTCCTAGTATCTTTGCACACTCTGGATTTGATAGTAAACCAACTGACAAAACAACCATGTCATACTCCTCCTCCATTATATCTCCAGTCTCAGTATCCTCAACTATAACAACAGGATTTCCATTCCTACTCTCTATCCTTGCAACCTTACCCCTAACGAAGTTAACACCAAGCTCCCTCACCATGTTGAAGAACTCCTCAAATCCCTTTCCAAAAGCCCTAATATCCATGTAGTATATCGTTGCCTCACCAAATGGAACAGCAGATGAATAGAGCAAAGCCTGCTTTATCGAATACATACAACAAACTCTCGAACACATTGGATTTCCTAGTGACTTATCTCTGGAACCCGTGCACAAAACCCAAGCAACCCTCTCTGGAACCTTACCATCCCCAGGTCTAAGAAATGCATTGTATGGTCTTGAAGGTGCCAAGAGTCTTTCCATCTGCATTGCATGTATGATGTTTGGATTTCCATCAATATCTATAACCTTCAAAGTTCCAGAATAGCTGTATTCAGCTTTCCTTTCAGGTGAGAAGAGTTGGAACCCAGTTGCAAGTATTATTGCATAGGTCTCAATCTCAATCTCCTTTGGCTCTTGAAGGAAGTTTATGGCATCCTTCGGGCAAGCTCTCTCACACCTTCCACACATTATGCAGTTCTCAAGATCAATCAGAGCCTTCTTTGGTGTAGCCATCTCAAATGGGATGTAAGCAGCCTTCCTCCCAATCAAACCGTATTCAAACTCCTTTGGAACCAAAACTGGACAAACCTGCTC
>QMZE01000130.1 GCA_003663025.1 Archaeoglobales archaeon | reverse complement strand
TGTCGGACACTTCTTCACAACCTGCTTCTCAATGTCAACACCAGCCTTGGCATACTCCCTAACAGCCTCCTGATCTATCTGAATCTCATCCCTCCAAGTTCCAATTATTGCAAAGTCTGCTCTTGCCTTTGCTGCTATGCAGTCATTTGGACAGCCAGAACACTTTATCTTGAACTTGTATGGCCACATTGGTCTGTGAAGTTCATCCTGATACTTGATTGTAAACTGATAGCAAGCTTCAAGTGTGTTGTAACATGCAAACTCACACAAAGCTGGACCCATGCATGCTGAAGGTGTCCTCAAGTCCGAACCACTTCCACCAATGTCAAAGGGTGCTGGTGAACCATAGTATTTATCAAGATAAGCCAAAGCATTTGCCATTGGCTGCAGATGCTCTGTCCTCGTTCCCAAGAGGATTATGTCTCCAGTTGAACCGTGGAAGTTTGTCATACCACTTCCCCATTTTTCCCATGCCTCACATATAGCTCTCAGAGCTTTTGTTGAATAGAACCAGCCAGCTGGCATGTTAATTCTCATTGTGTGGAAGTGCCACACCTCAGGAACCTTATCTTCAAGATCGCAGTATCTACCTATAACACCTCCACCGTATCCAACAATCGAAACGATACCTCCATGCTTCCAGTGTGTTCTTTTGTCCTTGTAAGACAACTCAAGAACCTTCAAGAGACCCTTCGCAGCACCAGGGAGTTTTATCTTCTTACCAGCCTTCATTGCCTTCTCGGATTCAATTGCTGCTCTCTTGATCTCCTTCACAAAAGAGGGCCAAGGGCCCTTTTCAAGTTCATCAAGTAGCGGAGTCTCTGGTAATTCTACACCCTCAACTACTGGCATTCAATCACCTCCCAACTACATTTATCACTTCCCCAATCATATATAAGATTTTCGAAATTAAATTTCATAAAATGTGCTTTTAATTCCAAAACACACTTTCCTAAATTTTACCTTTCGCAAATCTTTTTAAAAGGTTTGACATTAAAAAAGGTGGTGGGGAAGGTTTACATTGTTGGTGCTGGACCAGGGGATCCAGAACTTCTAACCTTAAAAGCCCTGAAGGTTATTGAGAGAGCTGACGTTATACTTTACGATAGATTGGTTGGAGACGGAATTGTCAAGCTGATTAGGGGTATGGGTAAGGAGACAATATACGTTGGAAAGGATTCATTTGAAGGAGGTTCAAAAAGACAGAAGAGTATAAATGAACTTATGGTAAAGCTTGCAAGGGAAGGTAAGGTGGTTGTGAGGCTGAAGGGTGGAGATCCATTTGTATTTGGTAGGGGAGGTGAGGAGGTAGAATTTCTTATGAGGAACAACATACCTTTTGAAGTTATACCTGGGTTGAGTTCGGTCATAGCAGTCCCAACCAACGCATGCATACCTTTGACACATAGGGAATTATCTTCAACGATATTCGTCGTGACGGGTAGGAATTTGGATGACATAGGTAAATCGGCTTTGAACGGGACTATAGTTATACTCATGGGAAAGGATAGAATTCGAGAGATATGTGAGAGGTTAATTGAGCTTGGGAAGGAAAGGGATACACCAGTTGCTGTAATTGAAGATGGGACACTTGAAAGTCAAAGAGTTTACTTTGGAAACCTTGAAAACATTGCGGATGTTGTTGAAAAGGAAGTTGATGGTGTTGCCCTGTTTGTTGTTGGGGATGTAGTTAGACTTGGGAGGAAGTTCAACTCCAAAAGATCCTAGTCCTTATGAATCTCTTCTCAGCTTCAATCAACTCCCTCAAAAATTCTTCTTCACTTCTGTAAAACTTTGATAGTATCCTAACTGCAGTATTCACTCCAACTCCAAATGTGTTCAGGGCGTATATTGCCCTCTTTCCATAGCACATGACGAGGTTTGCAATCCTGTAAAGTTCCTCAATACCAACATCACCCCTCCTAGCATTGACACATGCAACCATCCTCGAACCACACCTCAAACACTCCAATCTTTCTATCATCTTAACCTTCATCCTAACCTTGCAACCACAGTTTACACATATCATGTAACACTCCTCATTCTCAATCCTCTCCTTAAAAGCATGCAAAATCGATCTATCCCTATCCACAAATGTGTCAAACTTAAGTTCATTGACCCTTGATATTGGACCCAACTCGTCATAAACTAAAACTTCTATCTCCCCATTCTTTATCATTCTAAGAACTTTGCAAGTCCTATCCAGATCGAGTCTATTGTGAAATATCTCATTCAAAGCCTCAAGATAAACTGGAGTTTCTCTGAGCTTCAAGATCAAACTTCGAACGTTAACCCTCTTCACATCCTCAATGCATCCAAACCTCTTTGCAACCTCAACAAACTTGTAGTGCAATATCTTTGAATCCAAGAGTGCAACCTCAACTATCTCCCTCAATTTCTCAACATCAATCTTCATGAGTATATCTCTTATCGAATTGCCATCGACGTTGGCTTTTATCCTTATCCTGTATGGATCAACCGATATCTCAAATGGTCTTGGAAGAAATGGAGATATTGCCTTTGCAAGTGTCTCGTTAACTCTATGTCCAAAGCAAGCGTTGATTGTTAATTTCCCTCTACCCTCAATGGTTATCACCCTGTCCGTTGGTATCTCAAAACCCCTCTCAACACAATCCTTCAAAGTTTCAAATACAACCTTGCAAGCCCCCTCGTCATTAAATATATCCTTGAGCTTTACACAGTTACAATCAACCTCCAACAAATCACGTATCCATCCCCTAAGCTTTCCAACCTCCTGAGCAACCTCAAATGGGACTGGAATCTCCTCACCAAACCACGATGGAATAACTCCCTCAGCCTTGATTGGCTCAACCCTAACAACATCATCGATTGCCAAAACCCTCCAAAGCTCACCCTTCATTGCAAAAACACCAAAATCAAAGTAGGAAATAAAACTCTCATCTAAATATCCTATGACTCTGTTGGTTGTTATGTCAACAACCTTAAGCTTACTCTCATCGGGTATCATTGACAAGTTTCTGTAGAAGTATCTCCTACCAATCCTTGTAACCCTCCCATCTCTTATCAAACCACACCTCTCCAAAAATTCCAAAACTGACTGAAACAACTCGTAATCGATATCTCTATAAGGTTCAGTCCTCTTAACGATCTCATATATCTCTTTTGGATTGTAACCTTCCAAAAGCATTGCGACAATTTGATTTGCCAAGACATCCAAGCACATCCTGTAAAGTTCCACAGGCTCTATCTTTCCATCTTCAGCCCTCTTAACAATTGCCCAAGACTCCAGTATATCATCAAAATCTCTAGCTACTATGTATCCCCTTGAAACCTCTCCAAGTTTATGCCCAGCCCTACCAACCCTCTGAATTAGTCTCCTAACTTCCCTTGGACTGTTGAACTGAATAACAACATCAACATGCCCAACATCTATACCAAGCTCCATGGAACTCGTGCAGACCAAAGCATCCAATTCTCCATTGACAAACATCCTTTCAGCCTCAACTCTAACATCCCTAGATAGAGAGCTGTGGTGAACCTCAACCTTCAACTTATCCTTAAGTTTCAATCCAAGGGCTTCAGATGTTTGTCTCGTGTTTGTAAATATGAGGGTTGATTTACCCACAATTTCGGGGATCTTGTCCACGTCACCATACACAACCTCAAACTCGTAAACCTTATCTCCCTTCCATTCTATCACATTTTCAATTCCAAAGTAACGTGCAACTTCCCTTGCATTGCTGAGTGTTGCTGATAAACCTATTATCTGAAACTTTGTAAGTTTTTTAAGCCTCTCCAAAGCCAAAACAAGTTGAACTCCTCTCTTTGAATCTGCAAGTTCATGTATCTCATCTATAACTACAAACTCAACGTTTTTAAGAGATTCTCTTAGTCTCTTACCTAAGAAGAGTATCTGGAAAGTTTCTGGTGTTGTTATGAGTATTTGGGGTGGATTGAGTGACTGCATTCTCCTTTCAGAATTTGGTGTATCACTGTGTCTTATGGCTATACTGAAACCCAATTTACCTGCAAGTTTTCTAAGTCTCCTGATCATATCCCTATTCAATGCCCTTAGGGGAGTTATGTAGAGGAATGTGATACCCTTACAATTCATCTTGAGCATCTTGTTTAAGATGGGTATTACAGCACATTCCGTTTTACCACTACCAGTAGGAGCTGTAATCAAGATGTTTGAACCTTTGGCTATCTTTGGAATTGCAAACTTTTGCAGTTCGTTTAACTTTTGAATTCCAATCTGCCTTAGTGCTTGGACAAGCATGAACACTTGATGTAATTTGTGAGGATATTTAAAATTTAGACATATCAAGGCATCAATTAAAATTTCAGTAATGTTTTAAAACGCAACTTTTATGGTTAAATTATGAAGATGATAGTAATATCTCTAATTTTATTACTTATCATTATTCTTATGGGTTGTTTTCAATCGGAACAAAGAAAAACTGTTATATGTCCTGCAGATAGATATAAATTAACTGGAAAAGATTTT
>QMZE01000129.1 GCA_003663025.1 Archaeoglobales archaeon | reverse complement strand
GTTCTTTGAGAGGTATGGGAAGATTGATGGATCAAGGGAATTTTGGGAGTTCATGTCAAAGCCTTTGAGACCAAGCTTCAGAGTCAACACTTTAAAATCGAGTGTTGAAGATGTCATTGGAAGTTTGAGTGATAGGTTTGAAGTTGAGAGGGTTCCATGGTGCAGTGAGGGATTCTTTGTTGATGGAGAGGTTGGAGGGACAATTGAGCATCAGATTGGACTCATATTCTCCCAAGAAGCATCTTCAATGATTCCTGCAATAGCCTTGGATGTGAAGCCAGGCATGTTGGTTTTGGACATGTGTGCATCTCCAGGTGGTAAGACTACTCAGATAGCTCAGTATATGAACAACGAGGGATGCATAGTTGCCAACGATGTCAAATACGACAGGTTGAATATCTTAATTTCAAACCTTCAACGTTGTGGTGTTTTGATTGCAAAGGTCACAATGAAGGATGGTAGGTTCTTTGGTAGATTTGAGGGGAAGTTTGATAGGGTTTTGGTTGATGCACCATGCTCAAACGTTGGAATGATAAGGAGGAACTATAAGTATCTTAAGATGTGGTCTCTTAGAGATGTTTACTCACTCTCAAGACTTCAGAAAGATTTGATCTTTGCAGGATATAGGGCTTTGAAGCCTGGTGGAATATTGGTCTATTCCACATGCACCCTAGACCCCCTTGAGAATGAGGAGGTTGTCGATCACTTAATTAGTAATACGAATGCTGTTGTTGAGGAGATAGACCTTCCAGTTAAGAGAACAAAGCCAATAAGGGAGTTTGAGGGTAAGATTTACTCTGAGGATGTGAAGAGGTGTTTGAGAATTCACCCTCAAGATAATGACACGGAGGGATTCTTCGTAGCAAAGATATTAAAGCAAAAGAAGTGAAAGAACAAAAACAAAAATTGAACTTGCCAAGAGTAGAAAATCTATGATCTTGGGCTTCCTAACCAATACTATCCTCTTGTTCAAATCAAAATTCCTTGAGTATAGAGATTCCGCAATTGAGAAAGATCTCAAAATTGATATTGATGTCAGAGCCTTTAAAAGCATGGAATATCTCCTAAAACCTCTGCATTCAATCGATAAGATACCCAACAAATTTCTCAAATCCTCAAAAGCTATGCGTAAAAATCTCATGGATATGCAGATTGCGTAAGCTATCTTTGGTGGAATTCTAAAGAACATGAGGGCATACGCAACCTCCTCAGGCTTTAAGCCCAAAATCAAGAATCCAACAGACATGAGGGCTATGAATGTGATAATCCTTTCAACACCACCCAAGAGGATACTCCAAATCAAGAATAGAGCTATTAGGGGTGTGGAATATATCAATCCAATCAGAACCTTACCCCTTGAAAATAAAACCGCCATCGCTGTAACTATGGGTGAGATTTCAAATCTGTGCAGTGAACTGCAGAGTAGGAACATCGATAAAATTGCAAACCTTGCCTCCAATTTAGAGTTCAACAACGACATCGCACCACTCAAGGATCTTGTAGTCGTGTGTGGCAATCAAAACGGTCTTACCCAATCTCCTTGCAATCTCAATCAACTTAAACTTAAAAGTGTAATCCTGTCCAGCGGTAGGTTCATCCAAAAGAACAACTTCACCCTTGAAAGCCTTTGCAATTGCAACCCTCTTGGCCTGACCAAAGCTCAAGGAGTGTGGATTTCTATTGGCAAACCTCTCAAGTTCAAACAACTTCATCATATCAATTCCAACCTCCTCAAACACACTGTCAGCAAAGAGGTGATAGTTTGGTGTGGAGAGACAAATCCCAATTCTACCCCTGACATCAACATTCCCACTCCAAGGTTTTAGAATTCCAGCTATGAGCTTTAGGAGTGTAGTCTTACCACATCCATTTCTCCCAACTACAGCACATACCTCACCCCTGTTCACCTCAAATGTAACATCTTTAAGCAAGGGACTATCGTATCCAAAGCATAGATCCTCAACCCTCAATGCTGTTCCACCACAACTTCCCCTAACTTTAACCTTTGGCTCCGTTATGTTAAAACTTGAAATTCTACCATCTTCTAGCCATATAAAATCAAAATCCCTACAAAATTCAAACCTATGCTCTGAAATTATGACAAGCTCAGCATTTTTGATTAACAACTTTAGAATTTCCCTCGCAATGCTTGGATGTAAGTTTGCAAATGGCTCATCCAAAGCAACAAAATTACTACCAAGCAAGGCACATGCAATTGTTAAAATTCTCTTTTCACCATCGGAAAGCTTTTGAACTTCCTTGTTCAGTTCAATTCCCAACCTGTCAGCAATCCTTCTAACATCTCTCAAGTCCTTACCAATCTGATAAGCATGAATTGCAAGCTCGTCAAAAACGGTGTTAAAAATGATCTGTTCATCAGCATTTTGAAAGACCAAGTATGGTCTCTGATAAATCCTTACTGTTCCATCAAGCTTCCCACCGTAAAAATTTGGAATCAAGCCGTTGAAAACTCTTAGGAGTGTTGACTTCCCACTTCCAGTCAATCCACCTATGAAGGTGTTTTCCTCTACCTTCAAACTTACATCCCTCAAAGCCCTCACACCATTTGGATATGTGTAACTGACATCCTTAAGGTAAATCATAACCCCTCTCCCTCAAAATCCTTTGAACGTATCTGAATACAATTAAAGATAATGTGTGATCCATGAGCAAATCCTGAGGAATAAAGACAACAACCGTTGCAAAGAATACAGCCCAAAACTCATCCATTCTAAATCCAAAGTTTTCAACAATCCTCATACACCAATCAATCCCATCTCCACTTGCCCAAATCCAGAAGACGTAAAAACCAAGTAGATAAATTGGAATGACAGCTAAAATACTGGCAAACCACAGAGTTAAAAGCTCAACGTTACTACCTTCTCTCCAAACCCTCTCCCTCGCAATCCCCATTATTGAGGCTGAAACTGGAAACATCCAGAGGTATCCAGAGGTGTATCCAAAAAGAACCCCCAAACCCCCACCCCTTGCACTCGCTGGAAATCCCAACGCAATCATTGCCAAGTATAGTAGCTGTGGTAAAAATCCATACCTCCCCAACATGAGTCCTGAGAGTATTACAGCGAAGTTTTGGAATGTGTAGGGTATGAAGCCAATGTAAAACTTTATCTGGGAACACAAAGCGGTTAAAATTGAGAGGAAACAGATCAACGTGAATTTGACATACCTGTTAACCATAAATTCAATTAGGTTAACATCTATTTATGATTTGCCATTTAGTGTGTTTCAATGACTGTGTTGATTTAAAAATGCACAATGTTACTACCGACTCAAATTCGATTAAGTTCTTCGTGAATTACATGACATGAAAAACCTTTATAGACTCAACATACAAGGATCTATGATGTTTGCTGATGAAGAGGTTGGAATTGTAACTGGAGAAGCTACGATAAACAGCTTCCAATTCTGCGCTCATCCCGATGTAGATCTGAAGTTTGGTGAGTTTGTCGTTGTTGAGGATTCCGATGGAAATTGGGTTGTTGGGATAATTAAGGAGCTAAAAAACGTTAATTGGTTGTTAAATTCTGGAAAAAGCACATATAACTCCCTCCAACTTGATATAGAGGAGTATGGTGAAAGTATAAGTGAAAACGAGGTTACGATAGTGACAGCAAAGATACTGGGTAAGGTTGTTGGCGATAGCAGGATTGAGATGGAACCTCCAAGGACACCTGTCCAAAACGGTAGTAAGGTTTACAAGGCAAGCTCAGAACTACTTAGAGCCATATACCATGGAGGAGATGGATACGTAGAGATTGGAAATCTACTGCTTAGAAGGGATGTCCCGATACGCTTGAATGTTGATGAGCTGGTTTCTAGGCACTTCGCAGTTTTGGCCGTCACTGGAGCTGGGAAGTCAAATGCTGTGGCTGTTTTGGTTGGTGAGATTGTCAACAGGCTTAGGGGGACAGTTGTCATACTCGATCCTCATGGAGATTACGTTAAGCTGAAACTCCCTCAAACTGGAGAGAGATTTGTTAAGAGGATTGAAGCAAAGATAAATCCAAACGAACTCGATAGCTTGGAGCTTGCAGATCTCTTAGGTGTTAGGAAGGATGCACAGATTCAGAGGACATTTTTGGAGAGGGCTTGGGATACCGTTAGACATGAGAATCCAAACGTTGGTGGTAGGGATATAGTTGTTAAGCTGAAGGAGAAGCTTGAGGATTGGGTTCAGGAAAGGGATAGAAGTTATTGGGATCCATTTGAAGGTAGATACAAGCAGATAGAGGTTTTGGATTCGACAAAGAGAAACTCAATAGTTGGAGTTATCATAAGGATTTCAAGGTTTCTAAGGAACTACGGAAACCTGTTAACCAGTGAAGACCTAACATCTCAAATTGAATGTGGAAAGGTCAACGTAATAGATTTAGGAACACTTGAGGAGGGACAGATGAAGGTTGTTGTTGGTAAACTTCTGGGTAAGATATTTGAAGTTAGGGTTGATTACGAGAAGGCTAGAAAGATTATTTCGAGGTTGAAGTTGGGTAGAGG
>QMZE01000128.1 GCA_003663025.1 Archaeoglobales archaeon | reverse complement strand
TTATTATTTACTTGCGTACGTTGCCAAGTTACTCCTACGAGTTGATTATAAGCCGCTCTGTTCTCCCCCCCTATACCTGATTTTACAACGGGGAAACTTGTTGATTCGTCTAATCTCCAAACAACTGAACCAAGAACACCTTCCTGCCAATAGACAGGGATAAGCCCAGAGGGACCACGGAAAGGAATTGTAAACTTAGCATCTTCATCAAAGCATATAGAAGCCTCATTCCCAAATTGACAATGGGTACTCAAAGCCCCGCTTTGGTCTACTAAAAGACTGTCTAAAGCACCACCGGAAGAAAGTCCATAACCATTAACGTCATGTAAACGCCGATGGGTTTCTCCAGACATTTGATTACGATGGAAAAACTCTCTTGCAAAAAGAATCTGTTTGCTGTTTGTAGCATCCCAATAGATGATAGCTACGATAGCGTCTTCTAAAATGAGGTCATCATTCCAAACAGTTATGTCCTGAAGAACACCATCCCCATCATAATAAATGTAATGAAGACCTTCAGCACCGCTTAGTATGATACTGTCCAAACCCGTTTTCGTAAACTTATTTCCTCTTGAATAAAAAGTAAAGGAAGTTGCAGGAGCTTTAGGAAGAAGCTGTAAAGTCATGCTTCCATTTATAAAAGTTTCCTGGACGTTTTCAGGGTCAAGAAAACCATTATACCCAAAGTCACGGGGTATAGTATCAGTAACCACGTCTACAGAAGGAGAAGCCGTGTCTGAAATTTTCTTGTAGTAAACACCATTAGCATCAACGATACGAGAACCAACGGGAACATCTGTAATTACTGCAAGAGGGTCATGGTCAACCGTTACTTGAAGTAAACCATCACCTAAATCAACCGAACCAGTTATAGCCATTTTATACCCTCACTATCTTGTAGCGAACTTTCCAGTCTATTGTCTGTCCTGCCGCACCTAAAACCTGAAGAAGCAGGTTATTTCCACTTACAACAATTCTTGCGTTCCAAGAGTTATCAGTTTCCCTTTGTAAAGGCGTGTCTACTACACCAAGCAAAGTCGCTCCACCTCCTCTACGATAAACTATTGCCCTGCGTAAGTATCCTGCATGGTCAGTCACCGTTCTTATACCAACAAACATAGCGTCTATTTGAACTGTTTCAGGGTCGCTTATTGGAATAGTAGCTATAGTTGTTAAAGTAGCATCTGTGGTTTGAACGGTTGCCTCCGTAAAACCAGAAGCAGCAGTAAGGTCAGCAAGTGAAACTGTTTCGTAAGAATTAACAGGCGTTCTTGGACGAGCGATAGTTCCACCAACCGCCGAAATTGAAGTCACGTTATCAGCAATTCGAGTAGCCGTATCCCAGTAGAAAGTTCCACCAGTTACGGATAATGCAAGACCACCCCCACCCGCATCTTGAAACACGCAACCATACGAACGGAAAGCTCCAGAACCAGAAAGAATAAGTCCTGTTCCTGTGTTTGTAGTTTCAAACTTCGAGTCTACACCATAGTGGTTTGTATTTACAGTTCCGAGTTGAATCATTGTTATAACTGCATTAGATGTAAACTTGGAACGTATGATTACAAGTTTTGAACCACCGCTACAGGCAAAACCTCGTCCTGCCTCAATATGAACTTTAGAGTCTTGAAAATAAAACTCTCCAAGTGTTCCTGTATCTGAAACAAATATCTGGGAAGAGTCATTAACGTATGCTTTTGAATTTATAAAGAAGAACTTTCCACCATTTGTAGAAGTACGAGTGAAATAAGTAGGTGCATAACTTGACGCTTGACAATCCAAAAATTGAACTTGAGCGTTTGCACCGTCTACGTAGAAAGCAGGAGAAGACCCTACCGAGGAATAAGCAAAGTGGAAACCTTTAAAGGTCAGGAAAGAAGTTCCTGTTATGTGAACAACCCCTGTTTGAGTCACCGGACCCGTAGCATCAAAAGTAACATAATACGGATAAGTAACAGGAGGAATTAAAAACCCTGAATTCGGGTCGAAGAAGTCAGCGAAGGGAGCCGCCACCACTTGTAACTTTTTATTGTTGACGTTTGCAACACCTTTTCGCAGGGTTAAGTTCGCTCCGGGGTACACAACGATTACAGAGTCGTCTACAGCTTCCTGAATCGCCGTATCGAGGCGAGTATAATCACAACCCCTCGCTCCAACTGTAACCACTAATTCGCCCCTGTAATCGCCCTGGAACGCAGGAACATTTCTATTCATTTCATCAGATAAATAGAGACTAACTCCAGCGGGAGATTTAACCATACCTATGAGCACACCATATTTCGGGTGAGCAAATACTTGCGGAGCAGTATGGGCTTCAAATTGGATAGACGTGATACTCGTAAGTCTAGGGGTTCCATCAAAGACTGCGGTAAGGGTGGCGTAAATATAATAAACAGGAGCATAGGGACCAACGGGAATAATAGTAAAAGGACCCGTGATAGGAGTTCTAAAACCACCCGCTATTATAACACCCGCCGATATATCTATTTGCGTACCACCGCCTCCGAGGGTAATATTACAACCGCTCTCAACATAGTTAGGATAACCAATAAAACCATTCGCTCTTTCCCTGCGAATAATATCAAGGTGTCTCCAATCGTAACCCACTGTGGGATTAGGCATCTATTTCTCCTTTAACATATTGTTGGACCTACAGGAACCGAACCAGGTTCGGCAAGGTCGATGAAGGTTTCCATCATCCGATAAGACCAATATACATCTATTTCTTCAGCAACCGTTTTTGTAAATGAAGGACGGAAAAGCACACGGGCAATCATTGTTCCAGAACCAAGTGACAGTGAACCGCCATCCCAGAACAGACCCATTTCTTTAATTT
Organism: Archaeoglobales archaeon; assembly: GCA_003663025.1. GTDB lineage: Archaea > Halobacteriota > Archaeoglobi > Archaeoglobales > Archaeoglobaceae > Archaeoglobus_B. The sequence continues at coordinate 1,695 of QMZE01000128.1, read as the reverse complement.
CATCGGGAGCAGTCAAAAGAGCTTCCCAATTAAGTACACGTCCGCTAAACTGCAATACGTTAGACTGGTAGCTTACGCCTATAGCTTTACGAAAGTAAGGGGCGTATAAAGCTACGTCCGAAATATTAGGGGCTATATCACTTTTACCTAACTCAAGGTAAACAGTTCCAGCGTCATAACCCGGAGTACCGAGGATTTTACCAAACAATTCAAGACCACCTTGAACCAGAGTATTGTCAAAGTTCAAAATGGTTTCGAGGCTTGGAACCTCAACCCTTTTTTCCCGTACTTTTACGAGAACGTTTCCTTTTATACCTAGACCTTTCATCTACACTTCCTTACGTTATATCATTAACGTCAATTTCCGCAACGTCTATCTCGCCAGTTGAAACAGTTATAATGTTGGTTGCAACATACTCTTTGAAACCCAAAATCTTTTGTTCATACTGAAGTTCTTCCAGAGGATTTTCCCTATTGAAAGCCGTTTCTTCGAGGGCTTTAACTCTGTTTTCCATGTATTGAGCCATGTAAACATCAAAGGACATTGGCTTCTTCCCAAGTTTCAAGTTTATCTCACCAGGCCAACGTGTGTGTTTACGGGCAATATCGTATATCTTCTCACGTTCGTAAACGGGCATTAAGTAAGGTGCACCACCCTCTTTTAAAAGCCCAAGTTCAGGAATCATTACTTTAGCAGTCTGACCAAGTTCCCAAGAATCTTCGAAAACTGTAACTGACAAAGAAACTCTAGGCTGGGACCAGTCTCTTAAGATAGTTTTTCCCATAGCCCGAAGCTCTTGGGCTGAATGCCCGCCCGGAGATACAAGACGAAATTCTTGAACACCGTACTTCTCAATACTGTCAGGGTCACTCATGGTAAAGTAAACAGGACGAGCATACGTGTACTCTACTTCAAAATAAACGTTAGTCGAACCAGGGGCTGTAACCAAAGACCAGTCTGGCAAGCCCGGAGGATTTGGTCTGGGAGCGTTGGGAGGTACTTCGTAGTTAAGAGGATTCTCTCCAAAACGAATAGCCTTCTCATGGAAATTAAAGAAAGCAACGATAGGAGGTGCGAATAATCCTTCGGGGGAAGGACCACTCAACTGTTGTGTCGGGGAATAAAGGTCTGTTCCTGTTCTCCCTGTCCAGTCAAGAAAAAGAGGAAGTTCAAGATTCGGTGTTCCATCGTAATACTTAATAGCTATGGTTGGAGCATCAACATCCCACCTCGGACCACGAATAGACATGTCAATAGGTGGATAAGTGAGGTGTATTTCATCCGGTTGATAGTCTTCAGGAATAGGTTCACCGTCAGGTTTTGGTAAAGGAATCACTTCTTTCTTTTCAGTAGGCTCTTTACCCCCGGAAACCTGTATTCTATTTTTTATAGCAGAACCATCAGCTTCAACTTCTGCCGTATCCTTCTTAACATTCGGTTCAATACGTTCTGTACCTTGGAATTTAAAACCAGGGGAACTTCCTTTTGCAGTTTCAGGGGGAAGTCCTTCGGTCACATCAGCGGGGTTTAAAAGAACATCTGCATTAGCCCCTAAACGCACACCAAATTCTGTAGTAATAGGCTGTGAATTAATACGGTTTTCAGGACGATAAAACCAGAAGTCATCATTCGAAGAGATATGCCATTCCGCACCGCCAAGCGCAGCCAAACGATTAATGGCTACGTTCAAAAAG
>QMZE01000127.1 GCA_003663025.1 Archaeoglobales archaeon | reverse complement strand
GGTTTAATTGGTCTTTTCCTTCCATCGGCATTGGGAATGGGTTACGGTTACGTTCAAGAGCTTATAGATGGAAAGTTGGCTTTGACAGTTATAGTTTTAACGGTAATCGGTAAGATAGTTGCAACTTCGTTTAGCATAGGTAGCGGTGGAAGTGGTGGTGTTTTTGGACCTTCGGTTGTGATTGGTAGCTTCGTTGGTGGTGCTTTGGGTTACTTCCTATCCCAATACTATCCAATACAGCCAGAGGCTTTTGTCTTGGTTGGGATGTCATCCTTCATAGCTGGAGCTTGCAAGACTCCAATAGCTGGAATACTTATGACTGCTGAGATGACAGGTGGTTACAAACTTCTTCCAGCACTCATGCTCTCATCAGCTATTTCCTACTTACTAACGAGGGATCATACGATATACTCTGAGCAGGTTTCAACGAGGATTGAAAGCCCGGCTCACAGAAAGGAGATGTTAATTGATATACTTGAGGAGATACCAGTTAGAAAGGCTATGACAAAGGAAGTTATTACCGTTCATCCAGAGAACACTGTCAAGTATGTCATGAACCTGATAGAGAAGACTGGTCACATTGGTTATCCTGTTGTTGAGGATGACAGATTGGTTGGAATGATAACGTTTACAGATGTAGAGAGAGTTTCATCAGAGGAGAGGGAGAAGAAGAGGGTTAAGGAAGTAATGACACCAAATCCAATAGTCACATATCCAGATGAGGATTTGAGATCTGTTTTGGAGAAGATGGTTTTGAGGGATGTTGGAAGGCTTCCAGTTATTGAAAATGGGAGGTTGGTTGGAATAGTTACGAAGGGTGATATAGTTAGGGCTTATGCAAAGGAAAGGAAGGTTTAACCTTTTTATTGAGCAAAAATTCTTGTCCTAAGTTGCAAGAGTTAAAAGGGATGAGATTTGAAGCAAGATTTGATAAAGATTCTCTTGTCTTAAGTTGCAGTTAAAAGTTTAAGTTTATAGGATGTTTCCACTTTGTGCGAAATTTTATAAAGCTTTTTAAGTATCCCAACTGAGGAGATGACAAGTATCCATTTACTTTTCTTTCCAAATTTAAATATTATAATTCAGCCGTATCCAACAAAGGTCTTAACCTTAGCCCTCTCACTCTTAGCCTTCTCCTCAAACCTCTCGTAGAAGCTGAGCATGGAATCTGTCACACTTGGCTTGATCTTTCTAAGGGCATCTAAGAAGTGTCTCATGTAAACCCTCTCAGAACTTATGTTCTCCCTCAAAGCCAACATAACAGCCTCCCTACATACAGCTTCAATGTCAGCTCCAACGTATCCCTCAGTCATGTCAGCCAACTCCTCAAGGTCAACATCCTCAGCTAAGGGCATGTTCTTCGTGTGAATCTTTAATATTGCCAATCTACTCCTCTTGTCTGGAGGTCTCACATAGACGAGTCTATCAAATCTACCAGGTCTCAGAAGTGCTGGATCTATTATGTCTGGTCTGTTTGTCGCTCCAATGACAATAACACCCTCAAGCTCCTCCAAACCATCCATCTCAGTCAAAAGCTGATTTACAACCCTCTCAACAGCCCTGTTCTCCTCCAAACCCCTCATACCCGCTATTGCATCAATCTCGTCAAAGAAAACTATGCAAGGTGCAACCTGCCTAGCCTTCTTAAATATCTTCCTCACAGCCTTCTCACTCTCCCCAAGCCACTTGCTCAAAAGCTCTGGACCCTTGATACTTATGAAGTTTGCATCAGCCTCGTTTGCAACAGCCTTTGCAATCAGAGTTTTACCAGTTCCAGGGGGTCCATAGAGCAGAACACCCTTTGGAGGCCTTATCCCAAACTTCTTAAACTTTTCAGGATACTTCAAAGGCCACTCAACAGCCTCAACTATCTCCCTCTTCACATCCTCCAACCCACCAACATCATTCCAAGTTACCTTTGGAACCTCCACAAGAACTTCCCTCATTGCAGAAGGCTCAATCTCCTTCAAGGCTGACTTGAAGTCTTCAAATATTACCCTCATGGATTCCAAAAGCTCCAAGGGAAGTTCTTCACTGTTCATGTCTATCTGTGGTATGTATCTCCTTAGAGCCTTCATTGCAGCCTCCTTGCACAAAGCCTCTATATCAGCACCAACAAATCCATGTGTCTGGTCAGCAAGGTATCTAAGCATAGCCCTGACAATCTCCCTCTCCAAGTCTGAAACGATATCATCTGGCAAGTTCCTCTTAACAATCTCCCTAATCCTCTCCTTGTCATCAAAGTTCTTTACATCATCGTATGTCATCTGTAACGCTTCAAGGATATCCCTATCTGTGTATTGCTTGTATAGACTCCTCAAGGCTTCCAAAACAAAGTCTATCCTGTATTCTGGTTCAATTGGCATGTTCCTCGTGTGAATCTGAAGAATCTCAAATCTACCTTCTCTATCTGGGACACCAATCTCAATCTCCCTGTCAAACCTCCCAGGTCTCCTTAGAGCTGGATCTATTGCATCTATCCTGTTTGTAGCTCCAATTACTATAACCTGACCCCTCTCCTCCAATCCATCCATGAGTGCAAGTAACTGAGCTACAACCCTCCTCTCAACCTCACCAGTAACCTCATCCCTCCTTGGTGCAATTGCATCGATCTCATCTATGAATATTATTGAAGGTGAGTTTTCCTTTGCTTCCTCAAATATCTCCCTCAACCTCTGCTCACTCTCTCCATAATACTTGCTCATTATCTCGGGTCCATTTATTGTGAAGAATGATGCACCAATCTCATTTGCAACAGCCTTTGCAATCAAGGTTTTACCAGTTCCAGGGGGTCCGTAAAGCAGAACTCCCTTTGGTGGATCTATTCCCAACCTCTGAAATATCTCAGGATACTTCAAGGGCAACTCTATAACCTCCCTAACCTTCTGAAGTTCCTCCTTAAGACCACCTATATCTTCATAAGTTACACCAGCCCTTCCAAACCTCTCAAATCCCTTTGCAGGTCTATCCCTGTAAATCACACGTGTGGTCTCATCTATTATGACTGCACCCTTGGGTTCAGTCTTAATTGCTACAAAAACAAGAGCTTGATTCTGTGGGAATCTGAATCCAAATGCGGGAGCACTTACCAACGGAACTAAATCACCCTCAACGATTGGTCTCTTCAAGAGCTGATGCTTCAAATATTCACCTACATCCAAGCCGTAAACTCTAAAGTCCATCTTCCTCAGCGGGGCAAGTATGACCATCTTTGCAGATTGATAAGCTGCTCTCCTAACCTTTACAACATCTCCAACACCAGCTCCAGCATTCTCCCTTGTAAATCTGTCAATTCTAATTATACTTTTTCCCCAATCCCTCTTAGGTGCCCTCCAAACCTTTGCAACAGTCTTCCTCCTCCCCTCAATCTCTATTATATCACCAGGTGAAATTCTAAGCCTCAACATTGCATCTGGATCCAACCTGGCAATACCCCTACCCGAATCACTCGGATAAGCCTGATTCACCTTGAGTGAAATCTCACCCATCATCAAATGAAGTTGGGATCAAGTATTAAAAAGAGTTGTGCTAAGTTTGTGACATGAAGGTAATCTTGGACTTTGACGTCTTTGATGAGGATAGTTTGAAGCTCATCTTAAGGGATCTGGGATTTGAGGGAGATCTTGAGGACACATTTAGGAGGTTGTCTGAAAATCTCTACGTAACCTCAATCCCAATTCCAAGAGACAGGAGTCTGTTGGAGGATTTGAAGGGTTTTAGAATTGATCCAAATAGGATCTGCGATCTCGATAGGAGGGTTTTGAGGTTGTTGAAGTATTGCAGACAGATCGAGGAGCCTTTCATGGTGAGGGAGGTTTATGAGAGGAATGGTGTCAGGATTTTGATTGCGGAGGATCTTGAGGGTGTAGTTGTTTTGGAGACTAACGTTGACGACGTTAGTTGTGAGGTCATTTCACATGCAATGGAAAAGATAATGAGTATGGCAATTGACGTTTACACATTTCACTGCATAGGTAAGAAGGGGAGACCTTGCTTCATGATAAAGGTTCTCGTTGATGAGGGGAAGGCACTCGAAGTTGCCAGGGTTATGTGTAGTGAGTTGCCAACGTTGGGTGTGAGGATGTATAGGGTTTGTAGGTATAGAGTTGACAGGAGGGTTGTTGAGAGGAGGGTTGAGATATTTGGTAGGGAGTTTGACCTGAGGGTGAAGGTTTCAGATGTTTCAATAAAGCCCGAGTTTGATGATGTTAGGAGGATTGCTGAGAATGTTGATAAACCCCTACCTGTAGTTTACCTTGAAATCTTGAGGAGGTTGAGGGATGAAGATATCAACTGGAAGTAGATGCCTCGACAACCTACTTGAGGGGGGTGTGGAGACTGGAACTGTAACACAGATATTTGGTGCAAGTGGGACTGGTAAGACATCTATATGTCTAATGATTGCAAACAGTGCTGTAAATCAGGGTTACAAGGTTGCATACATAGACACCGAAGGACTTTCACCTGAGAGGGTTAACCAGATATTCGTTAGAGAAAATCTTAAGGGAATTTACATATACGATGTTGTAGATTT
>QMZE01000126.1 GCA_003663025.1 Archaeoglobales archaeon | reverse complement strand
TTAAGATATTCTTTTGCTCAATTAGCTGTTCAAATCCTGTTAGGAACTGGAACCTTTTCTGTAAGCTGTTTATGTTGTATTATAATCGGTTGAGGTGGTGTCTGTGTTAAGTGGACACGTCCAAGTATTAGAGCTTAAATTGATTTTCTATTTCTTCTGCTAACTTTCTTAATTGTTCAGAAATCTCTTATCAACTTTCCTTTTGCTTCTTTTACAAATAAAGAATAGTTCTCTTAAATGCTTTTTCATAGAATTTATCAGCCAAAGCAGTTTACATTGCTGGATCTGTTAAAAGGGTTTTATTTATAAATAAATTAAAACTCTTGATTTTAACGATGATAATTGATTACTGTTGAATTTAAATATACTCGTTAAAAATTGTTTATATATTTACACATTTTCAACATTAAAAATTTAATAAATAGGATGGATCAGAGCCACGGGCGGGATTTGAACCCGCGACCTTTGCCTTACCAAGGCAACGCTCTGCCAGCTGAGCTACCGTGGCTCAATGTATGTTGAACTCACATATTAAAACACTTTCGATAAAACTTTAATACCTTGGACATTTGCGAGTTCATGGATGAGTTTGATGTCATTTTTGATGATGAAGAGATAGATGAGGAGGATGAAATCAAACTTGCTGAGATTTATAAGATATCAAACAAGCTCCTCAAGCTTCTTGAAGAGTTGAAGAGTCAAGAACTCAGAGAGGCAACAGCCTTGATGATCATAAGGGAGCTTGTTGAAGATGACAGATTACTCCTAGGTTTGGCTACGAAGATGCTTCAAGACATATCATACGGATTTGAAGATGATGCGAGCTACGTTTCTTAAGCTTGGTGAGTATGCTGACTTTGTAAAGATAGAACATACCGTTTTTGCACTACCCTTTGCATACCTTGGAGCATTTGTAGCTCAGAAGGGTTGGTTTGGATTTAGAACTTTTATTCTTATCACGTTAGCATTTACTGGTATGAGAACAGTTGCAATGACCCTAAACAGAATAATAGATAGAGAGATAGATGCACTAAATCCAAGAACATCAAACAGACATCTACCTTCTGGAAGGATGAGTTTAAGAGAGGCTTACGCAATACTTGTAGTCGCACTTGTAGTTTACGAATTTTCAGCATACATGATAAATTGGACTGCATTCCTAATCTCTCCAATTCCACCAATCCTGGCATACCTCTACCCATACCTCAAGAGGTTCACATGTCTCTCTCACTACTTCTTGGGATTTGTTCTTGCAATAGCTCCTTTGGGTGGTTGGATTGCCATTAAGGATCCAATGTTTAAACCTTGCAACTTTGATCCCGTGATTGTTATGTTAAGCATAGCGGTTGTATTTTGGGTTGCTGGATTTGATATAATCTACGCATTGCAAGATGTCGAGTTTGACAGGAGATACGGTCTTCACTCTCTTGGAGCAGATTTTGGTGTTAGGTTTGCAATGATAGCTTCAGCCTTAAACCATGCAATATTCTTCATACTTGTAGCATCATCCGCAATCCTTTGGAATGTTAAGGCACTAATTGGAGTAATCCTTATAGGTCTATTACTGATATACGAACACCTTATAGCTGAAAGAGGGAAGATAGAAGTTGCATTCTTTCGAGTGAATGCAATCATAAGTCCACTTTTACTCTTAACATTCATCCTAACTACGTAATTAAAAGCACTCTTGATAACGTTATCGAAAGTTTTTTATTTTATATTTATCAATACAAGTCCATGGAAAACATAGAGTTGAAGATCTTAGATGTTTTGAGGAGTGAAGGTGTTCCGCTTGTAACATCTGAAATTGCAGAAAAGATTGGTGTTGATAGGAGAATCGTCCTAAGGAGACTTCAAAAACTTGCAATAGATGGGAAGATAAGGGGTAGAAAGATTGAAGCTGCAAACGGTATATGGATATGGTGGATTTGAGAAAAGGTTTAAATCGTCACATCAAGATTGAGACATGATCAGTGCGATAGTGAATGGTGAGGTTATAAAAACAGCTGTGAAATCCATAGTTACACTTGTAAGTGAAACAAGATTTCACTTTAAGGAGAAGGGTCTTCATTCAAGGGCTGTTGATCCAGCAAACGTTGCAATGGTTATAATTGACATTCCAAGAGATTCTTTTGATGTTTACACTTTGGATGAAGAGAAGACGATTGGTGTTGATGTAAACAGGGTGAACGACATTTTGAGGACTGTTAAGAAGAATGAGCTTGTTGAGCTCAAGGTTGAAGATGGTGGTATGCTGAAGGTTAAGTTTGGTAACGTGGAGTACAGCGTTTCACTCATAGATCCTTCTGCAATAAGGAAGGAGCCAAAGATCCCAGAACTTGAGTTACCTGCAAAGGTTGTTCTTGATGCTGGTGAGTTTAAGAAGGCAATACAGGCTGCAGACAAGATTGCAGATCATGTAGTTTTTAGGAGTGATGAGAACGGTTTTTACGTTGAGGCAAGGGGGGATATAGATCGTATAGTCTTTCACATGGGCGAGATGGAACTGATAGAGTTCAACAGGGAGAAGGCAAGATCGATGTTCAGTATAGAGTATCTGAAGGAGTTCATCAAGATTGCAGGTGGTGGTGACATATTGACGATTCATCTGGGTGAGGATTATCCAGTAAGGCTAACATTTGACGTTGCGGATGGAAAGTTGAAGGTGGAGTATATACTTGCACCACGTATTGAAGCAGAATGAAGAGACCATTCTTACCGATATTTCCATTCCTTGAAAAGTATCCATTTTTAAGCTATGCAAAATTATTTAAATTTGATGAATCTGAGATAAAGTCTGACTTAAGCTCTGCAATCCACAAGGTTGAAGAGGTCTTGGATGGTAAGTTTAAGTTTAATTATGGGTATTCAGAATTTTTATGTTCGAGTTGCGTTGAGAGGGGTGAGTGTGGAGGTTTTGAGAACTGCGTCTATCCAATTAGAACTGAGAACTATATAAAAATTGAGAGAAGGGCTAGGGAGTCTGTTTTGGAATGGAGGAGAGTTATGGTTGTAGTTTCAAACTTGGAGGATAATTTGAGGTTGAAGTTTGCATTTAAGATGGCTAGGATATTTAGGGAGATGTTGAAGGGGGAGTGTGACGATTTTATATTTGTAGTTGCAAGGGATCTTGGATTGAGGTTTAGGGGATTCTCAGTAGATTTTAGAGATTACTTGAAGGGGGCTGTGAGAATCAAGTCTGAAGCTTGGAAGCTTGTGAATAGAAGGGTTGAGAAGGGTTTTGTTCATCTGACGAGGGATGAGTTTTTGAGGTTGCTTGAGGAATTTATAAGGGATAGGATAATGGAGAGGATTCCAATAAAGGTTGAAGTTTGTGTTGGTAGCAAGCTTGAAATACCTTTAAATCCAGAATGCTTTCCAGATTGCATGAAGAAGATACTGTTTGATTTGAATTCTGGAAAGAACGTTCCACACACTGGTAGATTTTCAATAGCATCATTCCTGATAAATTTGGGTTACGAGATCGATAAGATTGTAGAAGTATTTAGAAACGCCCCAGACTTCGATGAGGAGAAGACGAGATATCAAGTTGAGCATATAGCTGGAATGAGGGGTAAGGGGGAGAGATACGAAATTCCAAGCTGTGAAACTATAAAGAGCTGGGGGTTGTGTGTTCGGGATTGTGGTGTCGATCATCCAATGAGGTTTTACAAGAGGTGTCTGAATGAGAGAGGTGATAGTGGCAAGGGGTCATCCAAACATAAGGGCTACTCACACAACAACGTTGGAGGTTACAAAGGATAGGGATTTAACGTTGAGGGGGGATTGTATAATTGGTGTGAGAGCTGACAAGTCTGTTGTTGATTTGAGTGATGATTTGAAGGGTTTTTTGAGATCTGGATATGCTATAAACGTTGAGATAATATTACCAGATTACAATTTGAGGGATGAATTGACAGCCTATGGAGATCCAAGGTTGACTTTTAGACATGAAACAGATGTTGTAATTAGAAAGAGTGATTTTGTTTGTGATAGGACTCTGGCAATTAGATCCAACAAGTCTGCGAGGGATATTGATAGGGAGATTGTTGAACTTTTGATGGATCCAAAGACAGAGATTATACTCGTTTTAACCGTGCAAAATATTTAAACATGCGAACACCTCAATGTTATGAGGAAAATAATTTTGATTTTGATTGTTACGGTGTTGGTTGGATGTCTTGGGAAAGATTGTTGCTACCTAATGAAAAGGTTGATGGGTGGTGATGTGAAGATATATGTGGATGAGATGCCAGAACTCCCAATCTATCGTGGAATGACACATACATTCTTGTTATGGATGTAAAGGAGAAGGATGTCATTGAGCTTTACAGGGTTAATTAAAGATGGATGGGTGGAGAAAACATGCTCATCAAATTTTGCACTCTTCTGTTGTAAGGGATATGGACTCTCCGTTTATGTAGATTTCGGTTAGGATTGTCCTCAAAAACAACTCACCTCTGCGTGAAACTCCAACTCTCAAGAAACCTCCAGAATCTCAACTGTTGTATGGAAGTAGTGGTAGGTCTGGATCAATA
>QMZE01000125.1 GCA_003663025.1 Archaeoglobales archaeon | reverse complement strand
CGAGGTGTTTTCTTCAATATCCATATAGTTGGCAAAGCCGCCGCCCGCGTTGTTGATGTACATGATCTGCATGATTTGTTTCCTTTCAATATCTGTTTTTGTTTAACTCAAAAATTAACACTAAAAACTCAAAACTAATCCATCGGCGGACTGCGCGCACCGATGCCACGGTTGATGTTCATAAAGCTCCTTTCGTGTTAAATGATTTGGGGAATATCTTTAGTGGTTTTTTTGATAACCTTAACCCTGTCGTCTTTTTTTATAAGTTTCCCTCGTGGTCATTGATTAGCATCCCGATTATGTCTGTCAAGTTTTCACATTCATCGCCATCGAGACCCTCGTCAACATCACCCAGTATTTTCCGATAGGCCAGAATAATATCTGCCAGGGGCGGCATCAGGCACTCATGTTGCCCTACCAGCGTATGGTGCAAATATTCAAGTAAGGACTCCTCATCCGGGGTCAGGTGCGGCTTTGCGTTCAACGAACTATAACTCAACAAGTTTCCAAATTCTGCTCTATTCATTTTTAGCTCTCCTAAAAGTATTCTGCGGGGTCATTTTCACACTTTTTTTAACGGCTACCATCCGTTTTGATGGCAGTCCATTCTGATTACCGATCGCAATATTTCGATCGGCTCTTTCGTGTACCTTTTGCGTTGTAAGTGTTCAACGATCAGCCAGTTGCAGAGTCACATTCATTGTCAGCGAACTCAGTCAGCATCGTCTCTGAAAACACCCGATCTAACTCCTGTAATGTTTCTGTTGCTTCCATTGTTTAACCTTTCGATTAGGCGACTTCTTCTTTTACCCATAGTGCCGCTCTAAGGATCTCATCAAGTATCTTGCCGACTGTATTGATCACCAACAGGCACGCCCGCTCAATGGTCTTTTTGGATTTTTCCGCATAGCCTTTGACATATTTGTACGAGAAGCCAAGATTGGCCTCAGGGCAATACATCTGTGCCAAGGTCGCGGCCGTTAATTCCGCAATGATCTCTTGGCTCGGCACCTGACCACCAGTCAGCTGACCTTCGATTCGCTCGTGAGCGGCATGTGCGAGCTCGTGAAAAAATACCTGAGCATTATGTGTACCTAAAACGATCCGTTTCGTACCACCCTGATAGTACCCGTAATATTGACTGGCAAAGGTTTGATAGCTGACCGATAAACCAAATCGCTCAGCTACATCAATTAATGGCGGCGGAGTCGCCGGTTCATACAGCAAAGGCTCGCCATCCGTATCCTCAGCCCGAAAGACCGGGATCGCGTGAAAACCTGTAATGATCACTTTTTCGGCTTCGACGCCCTTGTCATCGGTCTCTTTGATCACTCTGGAGTTAGGGCCTAAAATACAAAATGCCTTCGATCCTTTTTTGACCTTCCGATCCGCTTTCTGCCACTGACGAAAACCCCGGGCGTCGGATGTATCCGCTAAAAACTGCAATATGCGATTACTAAGACTCCATTTGGTAGATGGAATATCCGTTTGCGGTGGGATGGTCGCAACCGCTAATGCTTTAGGGATGTCGCCTGTTTTAAATAAATCAACGATCCGCTGAAGACATTCTTTTGCTTTTTCTGAATCATTCATTTGCTTTCACCTCATAAAAAACGGCTGTCTGATTGCCAAACTATTCAATCAGACAGCCGTTGGTTAACATTCTGTTAAGTTACTGATTTTTACTCAGATCAATCTTTATGACCTTGCCGCCTTGGCCGATCACCTCAAGAACTGGGGCCAGTGAATCAGGATCGGTCATGATGTTATATGTAACGGTTGCCGCTTTTAAGGCGCTGCCGGCAACTACATCGATTGCGTAAACAACCCGATATAACTGTTTTTCATCCGGCGGCGGCTGGATCAATAGACCCGTATGTAGCTGAACATCATTGAAGTTCTCCGCTTCTATCTCAAAGACCATCAGATCCAGCCGGAGGTCATTTTCGCCAATCCAAAAATAGGCGTCACTGAAATCAGCACCGTCAAAATCCTCGTGCTTGCGAAGATATTTGACAATCGCCGATTCGGCTTTTCGCTGACTCTGGCAGCCTTTCGAAAAGACAACGGTCTCTTGAGCATTGACCACAGCCATCCAGATCGATTGCTTCTTCATTGATCATCTCCGTTCTCAGAGGAGAATATTTCCGGAGCGATTTCAGCTAATGTCTTCGGCTGCCAGTATAAATCCCGTTCAACCGGAAGTCCCATTGGGCCACGGACTGTCTCCAGTTCACTCAGGTTGAAGTAGCCGAGCTCTTTTTCATGGCCGTCCACCAATCCAAAAAACTGGAAATCTATTTCGCTTCCGGACTCATCCAATACTGGCTCGCCCTCGGTCACATACCAGGTCCATGAACTTGACGGGGTGAAGAATTTAAGACACGCAACTGATTTACCGCCTTTGCCGTCCTGTGTATAGAGGGCAGGTAATGTATTACGGGTTTCTTTAGTCAGAAGCTTCATACCCCTGATCTTGTCATTGGAAATAACTTTCTTTGCGTGTTCAACGGCAACGGTATTTCCCATTGAAACAACATTTTCCTTCGGGAGCCCGACCGCATCAGCCATGCTACCTAAAAACTCAGCCATATTCTCGGCCTGATCTTTGCGGTCAATCGGATCAGACTCAATGGCAGGAATCGGTTGAGTCAGCAGCTCTACCTGCTCCGGCCCCAGTTCCAAAACGCAGCGCCCACTATCCTCTGAATACCATTCAAAATAAGGGTACTTGGCATAATCTTGCGGCGGTCTGCCTGCTGTCATGTCGCCGACTTTGCCTTTCTGCATGGCAGAAAAACCCTGCATGTACTCAGTCGCTTTCTGTACATCAAATAAATCACCTTCCCCTCGAAGCCTGATTTTGGCTCCACGGATGTCCTTGTGGAAGTTGCCTTCGAGATTAAACATCATCTTTTCTTTCATACCGGCAAATTGCATCCATCCGGTTACTTTTCCTTGAACTGTATTATCCAGTTCACCTACAATCAATTGCTCAGTCGGTCTCCATGCCATAATTTCACCTTTCCTTTCATGTCATAAGGTTTTAATAAGAAAACAGCACATTGCTCAACAAGAGTAACGTGCTTTAATGGTTTGGAACGTATTTCAGGGTATTTCAGGATTTGATCAGGTATTTCGATTTGAGTGGAGGATATTTCGGGTGTGTTTCACTGCAAAGGCGAGGTATTTCACGATGTAAATACCCTGAAAAACCTATCATGTGAGAGTTGTGACTAGAATAGTTGTGAGGCATATATGCCTGATTTGGAAATGTAATCGCAGTTTATGGAGTGTCAGTAATCCACCATGAAATTTTCCCGGTGAAGTCGTATTTGGTTCAAAAGCACGTAATGTGCGGCGCGATTGTTGGCTGAAAGCCATTATTTGGTTATATCTTGATGATCTAATGGAAGGTCGCTATATAAAGCTTCAACTGATTTGCTCTGAATAATGTGCTAAAGGGTCGTTGGCAACAGTTCTGGGCTTATACCATGAGGCACGGATGCACATTGAATTAAGCGAGTACCCTATCATGTAAGTATGATTCAGGGCAGCTATATATTTTTGCACTCCCCTTTATTTATGTTTTCTTCTATAAGCTTGAGGGGTTAATTCCATAAATTGCCTGAAACTCCGAACCATATTTGTGCAGTCATTATATCCCAGTTCATTTGCTATTCGATAAACAGGCCTATCCGTTTCGATGAGTATGTTAGCGATCTTTTCCATCCGAGTTTTTTTGATCTCATATCCTATTGAGTGGCCAATGGATTTTTTGAATTTTCTTTGTAATGTACGTTTTGAGATCAATACTTCCTGAGCGACCTCATCGACTTGTAGAGGGATATTGGCATTTTCGCGAATAAAACTCAAAGCCGTAGCGATGTCTTTGTCATCTATTGCAAGGGTGTCGGTAGATCTTCTCGTAATAATTGTTGTTGGCTCAATAATGATCTGTTGCTTTTGAGATTTTTGCCCGTTCATCAATTTTTCAAGCAATTGTGCGGCTTCAAATCCGGCTTTTTGATAATTGATATTAATACTTGTCAGAGGTGGGCTGCTTATTGAGCAGACGACTTTATCGTTGTCGATGCCGAGTACAGCAATTTCGTCGGGGACATTTAGTCCTGAAGTTTTACATAGCTCGAGGATAAATTGGCCTCTCAAATCATTGGAGGCTAATACGGCAACAGGTTTTGGTAAAGATTTTAACCAGTTTTTAACTGAATCCTGTTCGTACTTCCACATATTATATATTTTTGATTTGGGTTTTTTGTATATGTGAGCCGCATGGCCAGCTTTTCTTATTTCGGTATTGAAGTATGCAGATCTCTCCTGAGACCATGGGAAATAGTCAAAACCACAATAGCCGAAGTGTTTAAATCCTTTGTTTAGAAAAAAATCAGCAGCCATTTTAGAGACTTTTTTATTGTTAACTATTATGTTGGGCCAAGGTGGGATTTGGTTAACGGTATAAGTCGCTATTATAGAGGGTAAATTCAGCTTTAATATTTCTTTTGGATATACGATAGAACTATAGATTAT
>QMZE01000124.1 GCA_003663025.1 Archaeoglobales archaeon | reverse complement strand
ATCCACATCTCAGATCTCCCCATCATTTTAAGGAACATTGAGAAAATTGAACTCTCTCATAAAATTCCTGCATGCAAACTTTTAAACTCAAAGAAGGCTGAAGAGAACTTAAAGCTTGTTGACTCGTTGAATGAGTGTTACTTCCACATTGGAGATGTCAAGGTTGGGGGTAGAATGAAGATTGTAGCTGAGATAGTCAATGCAACCAACATGGACAACAATCGGTTAATTGATATTGTAGATTACTATGTGGAGAGTGGTGCAGACATTGTAGATTTGGGAATTCCACTTGAATTCGATTTGAGAGATGTTGAGAGGGTTGTTAAAACTGCGAGGGATCACTGTGGAGCTTTGAGCATAGACACATTCAGTAAGAAAGCTATGGAAGTAGGGGTTGAGCATGGTGTTGACATGGTCATGAGCGTATCTTACAATAATTTGGATTGCTTGGATGTCTTGAAGGATGTTGCAGTTGTTGTTGTTGAGAGGGATGTTGATAGACTCAGGAAGCTAGTTGGTGTTGTAAGGGAGAGGTGTGAAAGGGTTATTGCTGATCCAATCCTCGATCCAACCAACATCTTTGAATCCCTCTTAAGATACCAAAAGTTCAGATCAATCGATGACACACCCTTATTGTTTGGAGTTGGAAACGCAACTGAACTCATGGATGCAGACTCAATTGGGATAAATGCAACACTTGCATACATTGCAGAGGAGATAGGTTGCCAACTCCTCTTTACAACCGAGGCAAGTGATAAAACTAGGGGTTGCGTTAGGGAGTTGAGGGTTGCAAGTTACATGTCCAAGGTTTCAAAGCTCAAGGGTATTCCACCAAAGGATCTTGGATTTGATCTACTTGTGTTAAAGGAGAAGAGGGTTAGATGGGATATTAAGAAGGTTGAAAATGTTGTCTTGGCAAAGTCTGAGAAGTTTGTTAGGGATCCAATGGGAGACTTCAAAATTTGGATAGATGGTAGAAATATATTTTGCAAGCACGAGAAGGCTGTTGTAGTTGGTAATAATGCAAAGGAGATAATAGATACCGTTATAAGGTTGGGATTGGTTTCGAGGTTGGATCATGCGGGTTACCTAGGTAGGGAGTTGAAAAAAGCCGAGATTGCGTTAAAGCTTGGAAAGAGCTACTTTCAGGATGAGGAGCTGAAGTTTGGAATCTATGAAGTTACGTCTTTGCCTTCTTCAAAATGCTCTCAGCTGCAATCAGTCCAGTAACAGCAGCTCCAACAATCCCCCTACTTATCCCTGCTCCATCTCCAATTGCATAGACGTTTGGAATGTTTGTCTCCATCTCCCCACTAACCTTCAACTTTAGTGAGTAGAACTTGATCTCTGGAGCATAAAGCAATGTTGAATCGTCTGCAACTCCAGGAATTACCTTGTCCAAAGCCTCAAGTGCATCTATTATGTCATCTATCACCCTCCCTGGATATGCCAAGCTTATATCTCCTGGAATCGCTGTCTTGAGCGTTGGTTGAACGAGTCTGTTGTTTGCAATCCTCCTCTCAGTACTCCTTCTACCCAACCTCAGATCCCTCAACCTCTGAACGATTGGATTTCCACCTCCAAGCTTTGTAGTTATTCTTGCAAGATCCCTACCCCACTCGTTTGGCTCCTCAAAAGGCTCTGTAAATTCGTAATGTCCCAAAAGAGCGAAGTTTGTGTTACTCGTCTTCTCCTTAGCCTTGCTGTGTCCATTAACCAAACAGAAGTCACCGTAATCTTCCCTTATAACCCAACCCCTTGGACATGTGCAAAAAGTCCTAACGTAGTCGTCATGTCTCTTTGTTACAATTCTGAGCTTTGGATCGTATATGACAGATGTAATCTCATCCATTATAGAAGATGGAACCTCAACCCTAACTCCAACGTCTATGAACTTTGTCCTCTCACTCACCTCAATCTTGTATCTCTTAACCCACCTCTCAAGCCACTTCGCACCCCCTCTCCCAACTCCAATTACCAGGTATTCGTATGAAAACCTCTCACCACTCTTCAGCCTTACAACCCTCTCACCTGGATTTATGTCAACAACGGTCTTCCTTGTGTATATCTTTACACCCTTCTCCTTGAGGTAGCCCTCTATGCTCCTTATAACGCTTGGTAATTCGTCACTTCCAACGTGTCTCTGCTTTAGGGGGACAAACTCAATTCCAGCAGAGTTTGCCTTCCTCAAGAACTCGTTTATTCTATTGTTTTCAGTTCCATAGACTTCGTTTGGTGCACCATGCCTTAGGAATACATCATCAACCTCCTCCATCTTCTCCATCAGATAATCCCTATCAACCAACTCAATCAAATCTCCACCAACCGTGAAGCTTGATGGATAATCGTTTATTGGGTAGTTCAGCTTTCCATCCGATAGACCCCCAGCACCACCTATACCATACATCATGTTACAAGGATTGCACTTACTGCAAAAGCTCTGTGATAAATTGCTTGGACACCTCCTTTTCTCAATCTCCTTCCCCATGTCGAAGATTGCAACACTCAACTTCCCAGCAAGCTTGTATCCAGCAAACAGACCCCCAGGTCCAGCTCCAACTATGATAACATCAAACATCTTCATCCTTTTAATCCTCTTTGACAAGTTATTTTTAAAGTTTTGCTCACACCAATGCAATCTGGATGGACATAGTCAACCGTGTAAACACCCCCCTTCTTTCTAACCTTCCAAATCTACTCAAACATTCAGTATCTATTACCAAAACAATTGGATTTGGGTGATGCCTCTTCCCAACCTCAAGGGCATCAATCAAGCTGTCTGATAGATGAACTTCTCTCCTTTTCATTGGCTTCAAACCCTCCCTCAAAATTGATCTCAGATTTTTTGGATTTGTTCCATGATAGAGTATCTTTGGAACTTCATCACTCTCGCTCCAGTCAACTTCAACGTCTATGCTGTGCCCATACCTAGCCCTAATCTTTTCACCCTTAATCTCGAATCTAAGCTTTGGATCAGACTCAACAATTAACTCCAGAACATCCCTACCTACCCCATACCTACGCTTCAGTATCTCCACAACATCTTTTAGATTTGCCCAACCGTATCTATCAACCTCCAAACCAAATTTACTGGGAAAGTGTCTCAACAAGCGAGAACTTGCTCACCCTCCTACACTCATCTTCCCTCAAACTTCCCATATCTCTCAACAAGTGGTTTCATTAATTTTTAAATTTTTAACTACTTTTGGCATGAAGGTTGAGGATATTGAACTTAGGAGGGGTATGACTGTAAACGATCTCATCAAGGAGTTAAATAAATCTGGGGGTTTTACAGCAAAGGATGTTGCTTTAGCAGTTGAAATATTTGAGGAGATGGTTAGAGATGAAGATTGCACAGTTTTCTTATCTTTTCCAGCATGCATAGTTGCAACTGGGACGAGGGGAGTTATAAGGGATCTTGTTAGATTGAAGCTTGTTGACGTTGTTGTGACGACTTGTGGAACAATCGATCACGATCTTGCAAGGATTTGGAGGGATTATTATCACGGTTCATTTTCCTTAGATGATGTTGAGCTTTACAGGAGTGGTTTTCACAGGATTGGTAACATCAAAGTTCCAAGGGAGAGCTACGGTGTCTTGGAGGAGAAGATTCATCCAATTCTTGAAGAGATATACAGGGAGAAAAAGAGGCTTTCAACGAGAGAACTCATCTGGGAGGTTGGGAGGAGGATTGAGTTTGAAAGGAATGCTGAGAGTTCGATAGTTTACTGGTGTTACAAAAATAAGATACCAATCTTTGTCCCTGGCATAACCGATGGTTCATTTGGATGTCAACTGTGGATGTTTTATCAGACTCACAGGGATTTTACAATAGACGTCTTGAGGGATGAGGATGAGCTGTGTGAGATAGTTTTTGAAGCTGAGAGAACAGGTGCTCTGATAGTTGGAGGTGGTATAAGTAAGCATCATACGATATGGTGGAATCAGTTTGTTGGTGGCTTGGATTTTGCAATCTACATAACGACTGCTGTCGAGTGGGATGGGAGTTTGAGTGGTGCGAGGGTTGGGGAGGCGATATCGTGGGGTAAGGTTAACGAGAGAGCCAAGTATGTAAACGTTTATGGTGATGCAACGGTGATACTACCTCTGATTTTTGCAAGCCTATTGGAGAGATTTTAAATGAAGTCAATACTCTCCAAATCTCTAACGTTTTTACTGTTAGATATTATTTGGGGTGATCTGACTCCTGTCATTATGGTTACAACTCTAACGAGATTCTCAAGGTTTGGATTTATCCTCGCACCCCATATAACGTTTGCACCTTCATCTATCTCAAAAGTTAACTCCTTCACAATCTCCTGAACCTCTCTAACCGTCAAATCCTTACCACCCGATATGTGAACAAGGGCACCAGTTGCACCCCTCACATCGACATCAAGGAGGGGATGGGATAGACAGTTCTTAACTACATCCTTAGACCTCTGCTGGGATTTTGATTCACCTACAAAGAGTGCAGCAACATCTCCACTCTTCATTATAGCCTTAACATCTGCAAAGTCTATGTTTACGAGGGAAGGATACATGATGGT
>QMZE01000123.1 GCA_003663025.1 Archaeoglobales archaeon | reverse complement strand
TGTTCTGCCACCCATTCTTCGCTCAAAGAGATTTTCAGCACGCTCCAAGTTCTCTATGGCGGAAACCGCCCTCCTATACAGAGAAGCGAATTTGTTAATAGTGTGGATGGCGTTTTCCAAGTCTCGCATTGTTATTTCAACCTGTGTGTGAGGTGGTGGTGTTGGTGAGGAGGGAGAAGGAGGTGCTGAAGGTGTGTGAGCGTCAGTGTAAGTGTTAGTGTAAGCGGTGCTTGCCTGTGTGTTCCTTCTCACGAAATATCTTTTTCCTTTTCTTTCATCTTCTGCTTTTGCTTCTGCTTCCTCTTGCACTTCCTCTTCTGCCTCTACTCTTTCACTCTCTTCTGCTCGCACATCCGCTTCCGCTTCCTCTCTCTCACTCATTTCTCCCTCACTCTCTCCTTACCTCACGCTCACTCTCTCACTTCGCAATCTTAATAACGAGTGCTTTTCCTTTCACTTCCACTTCCACTTTAGCCTCTTTCACATTTATCGCCTTCACTATCGTTTTGGCTATTGATGTGAGAGATATTGAAATCAGCACTCTATCAATGCCCACCTTCATAACTGATGCGATGCCCGCTCTCTGCAATTTCTGTTGCGAGTTTATGAGTGTTTGCAGGTGAGCAGACCACACTCTCCTTGCTTCAGGTGATTCAAACTCTATGAACTTTAGTGTTTGAGTGGGAAGGTTTCTTTCCGCTCTCACCACCACTGTTTCTGCTCCTGCTCCCATACTAATCACATTTCACCTTAATCTCCGCTCTAATCAGAGCATAGCATGACTGCTCTTGTTCCGAGTGGGTTGTCCAGTGAGTCCTTATGTGCTCCTGTTTTCACTTCATACACGCAGAGTGTGTTGCTGTCGTGGAGGATTAAGGCGTATTTGCCGTAAAATGAGAGGTCTATGTATTTCTGACCTGACTGACCGCTTGCGTAAGAAGTTTCACTTATTTGTTTCAACCCAGATATTGCCACATAGTATAACCAGATTTTGTTCTTTGCTCTTATTGCCCACTCTCCGCATGGACTTATTATGAATTCTCCATCTCCATCTATGGTTTTCTTCTCTCCTGTTCTGAAAACAATATCCATGCGATATTCTCCTCCTGTATCTCGCCTCCTGACACTCACCCTTCCGCAGTGTATGTCCCTGCCAGTTATGAAAAACCATGATATATAGTCAGATATTTTGCATGCCCAGAAATCTCCATCTGCGTTTGCGAAGACCACATGCCCAGTATTACCGCTTTGGTGTTTATACGCTAAAGTGAAGCCGTCTGCTGAACCATAGCATTGTTGATATGAACCGTTGCCTGAGAAACTATAACCTGTGTCAAAGGATTTCACCTCGCTTCCATCTGCAACGGAGAAGAAGCGAACATTTGAACCTACAACGATGCCTGCGTAATCAGTGCCGATTTCTATTGCGTTAGGTGTTGTGCCTCCTAAATCCACTGTCCACTTCACAGAACCAGTGTTGTCAATGCATACTAATTCCCGAACAGTTGAACCGTTTGAGGTTGTTTCTGTATATAAGAGAACTTCACCGTTATCATTCACATCCCACAGTTTCGCACTTTTGTTTATGACGACCTCGTATAATTCAGTCGCATCTTTCTTTATGACTTTCACCACTGTGTTTTCGGTGTCTGTTATCTCTTTGATTATCACTGCAATGTAGAGTTGTCCTGCGGAACGCACTTGGTCTTGGAAGGTGCGAGTGCCTTCATCGTTTTCCACGACTGGTGAATCAGAGAAATTCGGGTCTGAGAAGGAGTAAGACCGCACATATAGCGTCATAACGACATCACCTCCCTGCGTGTGTTCTCACGCTTTTGCTTCCTCATCCTCTCACTCACCTCTCTCCCTCTGGGAGTGTTCTCGCACAAACATTCTCTAATATATTTTATCTTTGTTATGTTTCCTCTTCCACCACAGTTGCACTCATCGGTTTTGCGTCTGATATTACTGCCTCCTCTACCACAGTAGCACTCATCGGTTTTGCATCAGACATCTCTACTTCTTCAACCACAGTAGCACTCATCGGTCTCTCATCTGACATCTCTGCCTCTTCCACTACCGTCACGCTCATTGGTCTCTCATCTGACATAACTGCCTCGCTCACGACGGTTGCGATTTTAGCGAATTCAGATGACGGATATACAGGTGGAGGTGGTGGAGGTGGAGGTGGTGTTTGAGGTTCTGAAGGTGGCGGAGTAGTGGAAGGTGGCTCTTCCACTGATGGAGCAGGTGGTGCTGAAGGTGGTGTTCCGAATTCTGGTGTTTCTTCAATTTCACCCGCTTCAGGTGTTGTGTGGGAGATGGAAGGTGAATAGCCAGTGTCGTAAACGGAAGGTGATGGCTTATAATTCTCAGACGGTTCTTTAGGCATTGAAGGTGGTGTGATAGCCATAGGAGGCATATACTTGAACACATCAGTTTCCTCTGGGAAGAGTTTAACTTCTGTTCCGCCCATTTGTTTGATAGTGGAGGCGATTACCTCTTTCACCACTAAAGCGGTTATCGGCAGAGTGACCGCACCTGCCAAAGAACCGAGAATGTGATAACCTATGTCTTCAAGTTTGTGAGCGTCTCCCGCTTTAGTTGTGAGGTTTGTGATTATGTGTTTAGAACCCATTATAATCATGTTTGCGAAGAGTATATCATCTATTTTGTTAAGGAAGTGGTGGAACATGTCGGAAGTCCAAGTGTTTATACCTTGAATGACGCCTGAGAACCAACCTTTTACTGCATCGTATATTGACGAGAAGAAGTTTGAGACGGTTTGAGCAATCCATGAGAATATGTTTGAGAGTTGAGTTCCAATCCACACTAAGCCGTTCCAGAGCCACTCACCGAACTGAGTTAAGCCAGCCCATATATTACCGCCAATCCACTTCAGTCCATCCCATACCGTTTCACCAATCCAGCACAGACCGTCCCAGAGCCAGCATCCGAAGTTGTAGAGTTGAGAGCCGACCCAGCATATTCCAGACCAGAGCCACTGTCCGAAGTCATATAATTTTGAACCTATCCAGTTCAGTCCATTCATCAAGGCGTCAAATCCCGATTTAATGAATTCGCCTAACTTTTGGAAGGCGAACCATATACCGTTTCCTATGTCTGTGAGACCGTTTCTGAGTGCTGTGCCGAGATTTACGAGTGAATTCCAGAAGTATTCACCGAAGTAAGCGAGTGCATCGTAAATTGAGCGTCCTATGGTTGCGATACCTTCACCAACCCAAGCGATACCTCTTGCTATCTCATCCGTAAATCCTACTAATGCGTCCCAAGTGTCTGAAGCCCATGCACTTATACTGTTAATGACATCCTCCCACCATGTCATTTTTCAACGCTCTCTCTTGCACTCTCTCTCACACTCTCTCGCACAACACTCTCACACTTTCACCTTAACCACTATGCCTCTTGAATTCACTTCCACTTCTGTTATTTGAGAGAGTGATTCTGCCTTCTCAAACAGTCTTTTCAAAATCATTTCCTTTGTGAATATGACTTCCACTCCGTCTGCCGTCACATTCACTTCTGCGTCTGGGAGTTTTGATTTTATACCTTGAGCGATGAAGTATAGGAGACCTGACTTATTGGGGAGAGGCTGGTTTGTTTGGAACGGGTTTTGTTTTTGTTGCGGTTGTGGTTGCAGTGGCGAGTTCATTTCTTATACCATCACCTCCCTTTTCGCTCACACTCTCACACACACTTCCACCTTTTCGTTTAAAAACTTTTTCGCTTCCTCATGGCGAGAACATTATAATGGCAGTTGCTGTCAAGTGAGCGAACCTCCATGGGTCTTCTGCCATCCAGTGAACGAATGAGAGTATCACATTCCATATATATGCCAGAATTTGTCTGAGTGTTCCGATTATGGTGGCGAACACTCCTTTGACTTCATCCAGTGTTGATTCCAACACATTTCCAGCGGGTGCTTCCACATTCACTCCGCATCCGAGTATTTGCACCATTCTGCGACCACCTCCCTACCGCCTTTTACTGCAGATTTTATTGGCGAGTTTCAGATTTAATTTCTCCGCTTCTCTTATCGTTTGCACCATTCTTTGCAGTTCCTCCCACATTCCTCTTCTGAGAAACGCCTCCATCAGAACCTCCCATATCATCCCATCTCACCTGAGAGGGTGTGTGAGAGAGAGGAGGTGGAAGTGAGGAGGAGAGTGGGGAGGAGAGCGAAGAGGAGAGCGAAGAAGAGAGCGAAGAAGAGAGCGGAAAAGAGAGCGGAAAAAGGAAGGAGAAGGGAAAAAATCAAAACCTCACACCTTTCGCTCAACCCCTGTCACACTGGCAGTTTGAGGAATTCTTTGCCTGCTTCTGTTATGCTCACTCTGTTTTCGCTTGTGGTGATGAAGCCGAACTTTTCCAGAAACTTCACTGCCTCAACCACTGCTCTCTCATCTGTTTCTGTCTTTCGTTTCAAGTCTTCAATTGTCAGTGGTTTCTCTTTCACTGCTTCCAGTATAGTTGTCAGCACTTCGTCTGCGTTCATACTCTGACTGCGGTGAAGCCTTTCGCCTCAAGCACTGCATTCACGACGCTTCTTATTG
>QMZE01000122.1 GCA_003663025.1 Archaeoglobales archaeon | reverse complement strand
CTATAATACAATATGTATTATATAGAAAGGAAGAAGGTGTTGGAGAGAAAAAAAGAGCTAGGATTAATTAAGCTGACTATAGAGTTCATCAATTTTCTTAATGTCTTCAAGCATGAATTTACAAAGATCCTTAAAGCTTTCGCTAACGTTTTCATGTTCTATTATTCTGTATAATGTATGTGCTAGATCTGGTAGTGTCATTGTACGTAGATTGTATATTTTTGATATTAAAAGGTCTTTTAGCTCTTTCTCCCGATTTGACTCAGGATTATATAGTGTAAGTTGTGTTATGTAGATGGCTTTGAATTGATGGAGTTTCATATTTTCACCCTATTTGTTGTTTTTTCCTGTTGTGGTATATATGTGTTTCTTGGAGTTGTTACTTGGAACTGTATCTTGGTTTTGTACAGAGTCCTAATCTTTAAATACCTGTCCATTACAAAATAATATACTGTAAGGGAGGTGTAAGTATGAGGTATGTGTTCTTGGATAAATTCGATCCAAGCTATTTCAAGTATAGTTTTTTCAAGCTCTTGATAACAAAGATGAAACATGATATTCTAAGAGAGCTTGTTTTTGGATCAAAGAATGTGGAATGCTATATCAATAATAAACAACTAGTTGATGTCTTAAACAATGAGCTTGGACTAGAGTTGAAACCAAGTGATCGACTATACAGGTACCGTGAAGGAGACGTATTATTCATAGTATCACTAAAGTATCCAAGACTAGACGATATAACACTTGATGATCTAGACGTATGGATGATCGAGGTGGCTAGGAAATGAAGTTCTCTTTCCTAGCAAGAGTATATAGATCAGGTAAAGCACTAGTAATAACGATCCCAAAGGACTACGTGGAAGTCTATGGAATCAAGCCTGGCATGAGAGTGAAAGTCATTGTAAAGATCATTAAGAAGAAGAAAGAAAATGGTGAAGAAAATGACTAACGAAATGGATCCACTCTTTGAGGATGAAATGATAGAGATCTACAATGTCAAGGTATACAGTCCCGTAATGATTGCTAACATAGATATAGTATTTGATCACGGTTATGTAAAGGAGATTAGCATTGATGTAGAGCATTTAAACAAATACATACAGTATGCTATCAAGATCCAGCACGACTACAAAGGGATAGCAAACTATTCTCAAGTAGAACTAAGGACAAAGTATCGGCGTAGAAACATGGTTATTGAGAACAAGTACAATATTGATCTCTGGTACGGTCATACGGATAAAGTCATAGACACTCTTCTTGACACAATACAGTCTATTATAAACCAATGAGGTGATCGCATGTCTCTAAGGAGACTGAAAAAAGATATTGAGAAGATGAAGGAGAAGTCAAGCAAGTATGAATCTATTCTTGGAGAGCTTGTAGAGAACATTATCAATGTTATCAACTCATGTGATGACAGAGACATTAGATCCGTTCTCTCAGCTGGAGTAATACAGACAATACTAGAACACGTAAACATCGACGGGTATCTCAAAGTTGGAATACTAGAGTACGTTAAGGAGAACATCATATACAAGTACAGGATAGTATCAAGCATGTTAGACAAAGTAGAGAATGATAGACCACATGTAGCATTCTAGAGGTGATCCATTATGGCTAAAGTAGAGTTCTACGGTCTAAGATCATTCATTGGAGAAGCAGGGATCGTAAAGGTATTTGGTCATATAGAGAGACACCAGGGACAAACAATGATATTCATTGACTCCATCAGGATTGGAGGATCAATAGAGTATCTTGAACTCACAGTAAGGATCAAGGAGATAGCACGTGAAGTAAAAAAGAAAATAAAGTCAGGGTGATCATGTAGTGTTTAGTATTAGGGCTACAGGAGACTTATTTAAACTACTTAGGTTACTAGCAAAACCAAGTAATGTACTAGACTTCTCCATTAATGATGAAGCCCATTTCCTAGCGTATAGTTATGAGCTAACATATCTGTGTCTAGCAGAGAACAACTGTGATGATGAATGCTATATCTATGTAGCATACATTGATAGCATAACAGAATACAGTATACTAGCAAAAATAGGGATCCCATGCCTCACTCTTAAGAAGTTCCACAAGGCTCTAGAAGACAATGACTTCAAGATCCCTGACAAATACTATGAGAAACTCTGGGAAATAGCCACAGACCCAAACCGTGTAGACCCTGATATAGTGATCAAGGAGTTCATGGATGTAGTATATGAGATGGCTAAGGGTGTCGGGAATGTGTGATATCAGAGACTATCTTAGAGTTATTAATACACTAGGAAAACTAAGCAAATGTATCAAGGAGGGACACGACCTAGTCTACTGTCTATTTTTCTCAGACATAAAACCCAATGAGGACTCCTAGCCATGCCACTTCTCTACTATATATATTATAGTATGTATTATACAGAGGTGATCACCTATGCCTTTGAGAACCATTTCATTCAAGGTTGATGAGGATCTTCTTAAGAAAATTGATCTACTTGCAAAACTAAACAACATGGAGAGAAGCCACTTGATAAGACTAGCACTAAAACGCATAATCGATCCAAACTTAAGAATCAAGCTTAAATACCCTATTTCATTCTCCTTGAATGACTTTAACGAAAAAGATCTAATAGAAATAGAGGTGTAGAACATGGTTTTCTTGGGTAGGGACTCATTCATATTCTATATTGTTAAAAACTATGGTAAGCCATTGAGACAGTATTCTACTCTCCTTGCAATAATGAAGGAGTACTATCCTTGGCTCCTAGACGACATACTCCTGAATAGATGTAGTTTCTGCAAAAAACAATTCAAGTCAAGGAAAGGATTAGTAATACACTACAAGGAACGTAGACAATGCCACAACAAGATCATTGATATAGCTAAGCATGTTCTAGACATCTATGAGAAAGTAAAACAGTACACGAAATACGAGGGAAAAGGAGTATACAAGATCTTCATAGGCAATCCGCACATAAGAGTAGAATCTATACAAGAGGCGATCAGGATACTTAGGAAACAAGGAGTATTACCAGAGGTGATCAACCATGAAAACTAGATTCGCAGAGAAGGTAAAGGAGCTTATTGGGAAGCAAAAAGAGAGTGATGAGAAGAAGATACAGTCTTCTATAGAATACATAGTATCAACACCATCTCTTGCAAGAACAATAACACTAATAAGAGACTACATCAAGGAGACTAAGCGTAAATGCTTCACATACAATTCTATAAAAAGCTATGCTTCAAGGACAGGGTTCTACAAGGAGTATACCGATAGAACTCTTGATAGATCAATAAGGAAACTAGCTAGTATGGGAGTACTCTATAGAACAAAATACAGTAAAGACAAGAGAATAGTATTCTTCTGCCCAACAAAAATATTCTATACAGTATTAAGGAGGCTTATGGTGGTAGAGAATGATAATAGTGTTTCTAACATGTGATGAACTAAAGCTCCTTAAAGAGATAATCGAGTACTATAGAAACAACCATACGTCATACGATCAAGAAGAAGACTGTCTTGTTATGTCTCTTCTAAAGAAAATAGAGCATGGAATAGAGTTGTGTAATGAGAGAAAGGTGGAACAATATGGTTTCTAAAAAACATTCAGTTATTGATCAACGTGAGATCCAGAAGATCGGCGGTAAGGCATCAAGATATCCTACATCATATATTGTTGTTTCTCTTCTTGAGAAACATGGTTTGTTTAATAGCGTTCTTGATGTAACGTACGGTCAGGGAAGATTCTATTACTATAGAAGACCAAGGTTTCTTGTTGGCGTGGATCCAAGAGTATGGGACTGGGTTGTTAAACCAGACATATTTATACCAAAACCAGTATGGGCTGTAAAAGAGGTTATCAAGAAGCTTAACATAGTCTTTGATGTTATTGTATGCGATCCACCAGCATGGAACCCAGGCACACACTATAACAAGAGAGATCTCTATAGTTTTGTTGTTGGCTCATCAAAAATAATAATACAGAAAACAATCGAACTAGCAAAAGAGCTAGACATCAACTATATGTTACTTCACTACAAAGACGTTATTAACGGACCTAAAGTAGTTGAAGACATAGAGTTTATCTATGTATCAAGATACTTAAACAATCCTGACATGAGAAGAACACATTTCACATTATACAGTCTTGGTGATGAGAATGAAAAAAACTAAGTTTGAGAACATAGAGATTATCATTGACTATAATGTTGATAGACCGCCTGAATGCAAGGGATCCACAGAATTATATTCTATCTTCGAGGATGGTACAATATCATACTGTATATGCTATGAGTGTGCCACTCTCGATAAACACATTGATAGAGAGCATGTAGAGAAAGTAGTATCTATACTAGAGACAATACTAAAGAAGATCAAGGAGAAATACGGATCTTTATAGTAACCACTATAAGCAAATCTCTATAGTAATTGCTATAAGCAAAACCTTCTTAATGATTTTTATATAAATCAATAGCTTAGTTTGTTTTTTTGTTTTGTTTGTTTTTTGTTTTTTGTTTTCTATAGTATGTTGTGGCTTGTGCTGTTGCTTTTTGGGTGTACTATTCTATACTATACTCTATTACTAGTAGCATACACTATACCATGG
>QMZE01000121.1 GCA_003663025.1 Archaeoglobales archaeon | reverse complement strand
TTGATCTTACAATAGACTGTTCTTCAGGAGTTAGTTACTCGATTGGTGTTATTTCAGGAGCTGTTGTAGATGGTTACCACTTCAACGGATGATTCAGGAGTTAAAGTTACTGTGTATTCCAATACTTTTATCTCGGTTGTTGCTGAAATGTATCCATCCTTAGAAGCTGTAATCGTATATTCTCCAGTTTCGCTAAATACTGTTCTAAATATTCCACTTTCATCTGTTTTTCCAGTTTTCACGATCACTCCATCTTTTTCTATCGTTATCGTAGCATCTGAAATTGGGTTATATGTTAATGTGCACATTAAAGGCTGACCATCAGTCATGTAACAGTTTGAATGAACCGATATTTCAACTTCCTCTCCAACATAAGCAAATTCTGGTGCTGATATATCAAGTATCGGTATCATTTTCGTGTTTGTGTAGGTGTTGGTGTTGTTTTCGGTAAGCATCCACTTTTACCTGCGATTCTGAATTCCACATATCTAGTATTATATAATTTACTAATCATAAGATGAGCAAGGAACAGCATCCCAATCCGCTATTTCACTACCCATCTCATCATTTCTATCAATTACAATGTCTCCGATTTCGATTTCTACAGAACCTCATGGAAGTTTGACTTTAACGTAACCTACATGGAATTTTACATCTTGCTCATACCATATAAATGCTACACGCTCAAATTCATCTTTCTTCCATTGATCAATTATTTGTATGCTACAATCAAAGTGGTATTCTATATTCTTATTTTTTACTTCTGGCCAATATAATTTCTTTTTGAATCCATTCTCATATACTATCCAGCAATAAATGTCAGGTTTACCTTTAAACCATGGTTCATGAACATCTGTTACTCGAATTGTTTTTATGTTGATCCCTGATCGCATGTCCCTACAGATATAACTAAAGCTTTCTCAAATCGCCCTTCAGAAATGGTAACAATTAATGTTGGTGTATCAGGTAGCTTCTCCGAGGACAGATAAACCTTAGAACCGTTCGGATAAAAGGCTAAAACCGTTTTAGCATTTTCATAAATTGGATCGTAAGCAACTAACAAATTTACGTTCAGATCTTCTGAAAACATTTTTCTATGTTTATCAACAGGGAAATAGAGATCTACAGGTATACTATTTTCTTTAAAATACTGCGTTTGTTCTAATAAATCTTCTAAAGCAGTTTTCATTTCACTGTTTAAACTTGCTAAATCTAAGCTTAAACTCAAGCTTATGAATTCATTGAGATCAATTTTACTCTCAATATATGTCGAGTTACAAGTTTGTGAAAGTAATAATTGGCGCAGTTCTGGATTATTCATTAAAATTACTAAGTTATAGGCTATTTTCTCTAATCTATTCTTAATAATCTTCTACTAAAGCTAATAAATTCTCAGAAGTTCTTGAATATTCTTGTTTCCCTTGTATTTTATTTTCTTCATCATTAAAAGTGGACGTATTTTCCGTTAATTTTTGTGTTGGTTTTACTGCAGATTTTTCAGGTTGTGTTGGAATTATAACACTTCCATTCCGATTTACCTGTTCTTTTTCTTCTTCAGTTGGAGTTACAACTGGAGTTTGGTTAAATTTAGTTATATTCCCTTTTTCGGCACAACCTAAAATCAATAAATGACTGTTAGAGTTAAGATTTTAAATCTCATAGAGTCAAAGAATTTAAGATTTATCATTTGTTTGCGGGATGTGTCCACTTAAGCTAAGATAGACATTAATTATTTACATCTAAATTTCTTATAATAAGATTTCGATCGATTGTTGTTGACCATTCTTTATAGCAATATGATTATATAAAAAATTAAACTAATTTTATCTTAAGTGGACACATCCTTTGCGTTGCTATATTTTATTGTGGAACTATCAAAGCAAAACTTCACTTCGTAAATCTTTCTGCGTACTAGTTAATTATTGGAGCAAAGCTCAAATTCATAGAATCTCATCCATCTCGTAATCCTTCCAATCTCTCAAACCCAAGAGTATTTCAAATTCCTGAGGTGTCAGGATTGGAACCTTAAAGAGTTTGAAGTCGTCGTAGCTTATCCTTGGACAAGCTGTATTCACCAAGAAATCGTAGGGAAAGTTTTCAAGCTTCTGAGGTGTCACGTCATCAAGGTATATGATGTCCGCATATCTCCCAAGCTCCCTAGCCTTCCTCTTCAATCTCAAAGCCAAGCCCATCCTCCTCTGCCCAACCTTCCTGCTCACAATTATCCCACAATTTTCACCCTCCATAGCCTTGGATATCATCATATACCTCCTCTCAACAAATCCTTCAACCTCTACAACTTCAAAATCACAATTCAATGGATTAAATCTGTAAACCTTCTTTCCAGTGTATATCTTTGCACCAATTGGATGAAATAAACCATCTCCAACAAACAAAACAGCCTCAGCCTTCGAATCCCTTAGAACTGTGTAATTGCAACCCAAAACTTGACCTGGCATTGCAATCCTACCGCTACCCCTCTTAAGCTCAACCTCGTAACCTTTCTCCTCCAAAAACTCCTTAACCTTATGTAACTTCCAAGCATACTGGGCTGTTGATATCAGGGCCAAACTCCTCTCCTCAACCTTCAAATTTTTGAAAACCTCAACACAGTAATTAACAATGTATGGAACGTATATCACCCTATCTATATTCAAGATGGGTGTGTGTGCAAAGTGCAGTAATACATCAACCTCTTTAAGCAAATCCAAATCCACATCACACGCTCCGTAACATGAAGAACCCGATACTATCGTCTCGTAACCCCTACCTTCAAAGAAATCTACAATCTGATTTATCCTATACTTCAAGCCATCTGGAATCTGAATTCCCACCCTTTTTACATTCCTCTTCTCAAGCTCTGGTATAATTCTCTCAAGCATTTCCCTCATACCTTCCTACATACGTAATATCTCCTTATCAAACTTCTGTGAACCCTCTGGTAACACTTGCCCTCAATCTTGAAAACATCTGAAATCAAATCATCGACATCTTCATTTATAACTATCACAGCAAAGCAACCAGAGATCAAAACCCTACCAATCTCCTCAATTGCCCTCTCAACCAACCTCTCTCCAAACGATCTCGTAGATCTCCTGTATGGAAAGTCTGTCACAACACCATCAAAACATTCATCCTTAAATGGTAGATTCCTTGCGTCACCCCTCAAAACGTTTGCTGGAAGTTTGAAGAACCTCAAGTTCTCAGCACATCCCCTAACGATCTTTTCGTATGCATCAACCCCAAGGAAATCCAATCCCATAAGTCCAGCCTCAATTAGAAATGTTCCAGTTCCACACATTGGATCCAAAATTCTACTTCCAGAACTTACATTAACTATAGCTCTACCAACCCTAGGTGGAATTACGCATGGAATTTTGAAAGGTCTGAACTTTGGATGCCTCTCAAGAAACTGCCTCTTGTTCGTCTTGTGAATTAAAAATCCAACGTGACATCTGTTTGATATGTAAACCCTAATTAAATTTTCTGGATTTTCCAAATCTATCTTTAAACCTCTCAACTTTAAAATTGCACCCATCTCCCTCTCAATCTCCAAACCACTAAAATCTTGCTTACCAATCTTCACAACCCTAACGCAACAGCTACCGTTTACGGGAATCTCCATAAATACATCCTCAAGATCACCAAGCTTGCACGATTCATAATAACTTGAAACTTCGTGAGTTAACGCTAACCTATCAAACTTGGAAATCTTAACTTCAGCAATCAGTATCTGTCTATCCCTACCGATCTCCCTTGCCTTCAAGAGATTTAAAACTTCAAACCTAGCCAAACACTCGTTTTCACCAGACAAATAAAAAATACATTTCATCTCTTTCTGATCTCCCTAATTTTCATTGCAATCCTCTCCATAATCCTTATCTTCGATCCTTCCTTTGGAACTACAACCCTACCAATATCCTCCCACCAACTCTTTGGATACCTCTTATCCTCAACTCTGAAAGGTATCCCAAGTTCTCTGCAAGCTTTGGCAATCTCATCTACCTTTACGTTTGGAACCGCATACCTCTTTGCAACCTTCCTCCCCTCCCTCCTACTCTTCTTGGCATCGATGTTCACTGTCCAAATCACACACTCCCTCATCTCCTTCTCCTCTCAAGCTCATCCCAAACCTCATCAAGATCTATGTCAAGCTTTACAAGTAAAACCAATAGATGGTATATTAAATCTGCAGTTTCATGTATTATACCTCTCCTTTCACTATCCTTAACAGCTATTATGAGCTCTGTGCATTCCTCACCAATCTTTTCAAGTATCCTGTTGACACCCTTCTCATGATAGAGTAACTTCGATGTGTAAGAGTCTTCTCTAGGATTTAACTTCCTATCCATCAGAACTTCGTAGAGTTCATTGAGTATCATGCCTCAACTTTATCTCAATCAGTTTTCCATCCTCACTAACCCTGATATCCCTCAGAGACCTAATACCCCTCCTCCTCACAAGTCTCTCCAATCCAAGCTCAACACCCTCTGGAACCTCAACTATGTATGCATCCAGCAAACTCTTACCAATCTTTAGAGATGCAAAAGCCCTGTGATGTCCATCTACGAGGTAGTAAGTTTTACCCTTCTTAACAACAACTATC
>QMZE01000120.1 GCA_003663025.1 Archaeoglobales archaeon | reverse complement strand
TCCCTAACACTCATACCCTCAATCTTGGATAGGAAGTGTATCTCTGGAGCTGATAAGCTGTGAATGTGAACATTATACCTCTCCTTTATAGATCTGAAAACATCCTCAAAGAACTCTATCCCCAACTCAGGATTCAATCCACCCTGCATCAATATCTGAGTTGCTCCAAGCTTGACAGCCTCATCAACCTTTCTAAGAATCTCATCCTTGCTTAAAACATAAGAATCCTCTTTTTTTTTAGCATAAAATGCACAAAATTTACATTTTGAGATGCATATGTTTGTGTAGTTTATGTTCCTATCAATAACAAAAGTTACGAGATCTCCACACTTCCTCCTCCTTATCTCATCTGCAATCCTTCCCAAAACTGTGAGTGGCAACTTAAAAAGATTCATAGCCTCATCAAAGCTTAAATCTTCTCCTTCAACGTTCTTTTTAATGTAAAATTCACAATCTGAGAATCTCATCCTCACTCATCCCCGTTATGTCCATGACGCTCATACCAGTTTTTAGATTTCTCACCTCCTCATCTCCAATTCTCTCTTTAAAAGCAAGATCTGATAGAATTATACTGTTTCCAAATGGATCTTCAACTATCAGTGTCAGCTCATCTTCACCTTCAATTGTCTTTCTTATCCTATCAAGTATCTCATCACACCTCCTAGCCTTTTCCTCCTCCTCACTCCACCTCTTTGCCATCTCAACAATCTCAGAAATTCTAACCAATATACCCTCCAAGTTCGTTATAAAAGCTTGAGATGCTGGCCCAGGCTCAATTTCAACTCCAATCTCTGGAATCCTTATGGTTCCAGATGTAGATCTTATGACCTTCGTGTATAATGTATCTTTGTTTATCTTAATTTTAAACCTTGTAGGTTCCTTCATCTCAGACACGATGACATCGGAATGCCTGAAACCACAGTCACAAGTCAAAGTTGTTAGTAGAACCTTACCAAAGAAAGGAGTTTCATAAAGCGTTGTTATCAGTCTCAACTCCCTACCACATATTGGACAGATCATTTGCTACCCCTTATCTTTACCCTATCAACCCTTATGTTTGTGGGAGTTACAATTATGTAGTCGTCACCCAACCCAACTATGTCACCCTTCACATCGGTGGCAAGTTGTTTTAGATCCTTCAAAACCCTCTCATACATCCACCTGTCATGTTTTATAAAGGCTACATCTGCAATTACTATGTTCCCATTGTAAATCTGCCTCCTTATTTCGGGAATCTCATTTATCCCAGTTACTTCAGCTACCTTTATGTATGTGATTCCCTCATCCTCTATCTCCGCCTCATACTCACTCAAATCAAGTTCTTCATAATCTTCCACTTCAACCCTCTCCTTTTTAAAAGGCTTGAACATGTAACATCGTCGTAAAACAAATATTTAAAGTTAATCGATTCCTCCCCACCTACCGTAATCCACATCGACTCCCAACAAATCTAAAACCCTGTAAACTGTATAATTCACAATTTCATCAATCGATTTTGGCTTGATGTAAAATGCTGGAACTGGTGGCATGATTGTGGCACCCATCTCAGCCAGTCTGAGGAGTGTCTTCAGATGTCCAAGGTGTAGTGGAGTCTCTCTGATAAGTAAAATGAGTTTCCTACCCTCCTTAAGTGTAACGTCTGCACTTCTGGTTATGAGGTTGTTTGAAATTCCATACGCTATGCTTGATGCAGTCTTAATGCTACAAGGAGCTATTACCATCCCATCGTGCTTAAAGCTACCACTTGAGATTGGAGCTGTCATGTCAAACTCATCGTAAACACGTGCAAACTCCCTGAGGATGTTAACGTTCAATCCTTCCAAATCAGATATAATCTTTGCATTCTTTGAAAAAACAACGTAAACATCCCCTTTCCTTGAAAGCTCTTCCACAATCCTAAAACCATAAATTTGACCACTTGCACCAGTTAGTGCCACTACAAACCTCATCTGAGCTCGTCCCACCTTCTCCTCCTCATGTATCTTCTGAATATCATAACAGCTATGAAGACAACTGCAACACAACCCCCAACAATTCCAGCATAGACAAAAGAACTCAGATCTGTCTGTGTTGTTGGTGTGGGTGTTGATGTTGTTGGTGTAACCATTATAATTGGTTTTAGTTCATTAAGAATAACATTTGCCTCACTCTCAACATCGCCCAACTTGTTTATAATACTCTCAAGATCCCTCTTCGCATCCTCATACCTACCAATACTTATGTAATTATTAATTCTATCCTTTTCATTTATTAAACCAACCAATCTATCTTCGAGATCTTCGTATCTGACCTTATAATCAATCAAAACACTCGTGTTCAAGAGATCCTTCCTCTCAATCTCACCGATGTAAACCTTTATCTCATCAACACTTCTTTTAAGTTCTCTGATCCTTTCATCCACCTGTGAAAACTTATATCTAACCTCGATACCCTCACTCTCCTTTGATGCATTGTTCAAAAGCTCTTCCGCATATCTTAACCTCTTGTCTGCATTTATGTAATCCTTCTCGTTAAAGTTCTCCTCAGCAATTGTTAGGTTTCGACTTGCAAGATCCAGATACTTCTCCAGATTTGAAACTTCAACCTTACCCGTGTAGTTTGCAAGGAAGTGGGAGAGTTCATCGTATCTT
The DNA here is from genome assembly GCA_003663025.1 of Archaeoglobales archaeon. GTDB lineage: Archaea > Halobacteriota > Archaeoglobi > Archaeoglobales > Archaeoglobaceae > Archaeoglobus_B. The sequence goes on along the minus strand of QMZE01000120.1, from coordinate 2,005 downwards.
TCCTTTGCATTTTTAAGATCCTCCAAAAACTTCTCATCGTTCTTTATATAGATTATTACACTAGGTAGTATGTATCCACCATCCTGAACCCTTATTTTTAATGCATACAATTCCTCAAATCTTATATCCTCCTTTGGAACATATCCACTAAGATTTACCTCTATGTAATCTATACCGTCTAAGTTATCAGCATCTTCAACTTCAACTGTAAGACCCTCTTTTAAAAGACTTGCACCGTTCTTAAAAACGATCCTACATTTAACTTCCACATCTTCCAAATCTGTATATAAATAGTAATCTCTGTCATCTATCTTCTTTGCATCGTCCTCCGTCTTTGGCTCTATAAGATATCTAACAGTTACGTAATCGTTGGCTTTGAAGAAGATTGTTGTCTCGTTTGGTATGTATGTCCTGTCGTTTACCTTTATGTTAGGTTCTGCAAAATTATCCTTTGTTACAGTCTCGGCACCTAGAACTGGAAAAATTAAGATTAGCAGAAACAGGGGAACGAGTCTCATATCCAACCCTCAAATTAAAGGCTCTATATCCTCATCAAACAACTCTATTGTCCTCTCAATTCTCTCCTTCTCAATGCTATCAATTTCCTCTTTAGCCTCAGCAGCCAACCTCTGCAACTGCTTGACCCTTGGAACATCTGTGACGTTTGCCAAAACTACCAAAGCTGCAACGTATCTTGTTCTCCTCGTTGGATAGTCCCCAGCCCTAACCTCAACTCCAGCAATCTGTTCCTCAAGCCAGAGCTTTGCCTTCTCCAAACCTTTCCTATCCAAATGCTCAGGAGGCCCCGCAACAAGTATCAAAGCCCTCTCGGCAGTTCTCATGTTACATGGAATCGTCAACCTACCCAAAGCAGCTCTCCTGACAAGTGTTGAGATCTTTGTTGCCCTATCGTTCTCGGAGAAATCATCCTCTCTCTTCTTTCTGAAGAATGAAAATCCCTTCTTCTCTTCAACGAGTGTTGTTGCATAACCAATTGAAGATATTCCTCCACCCCTAAGAGTGTTTATAACTTCACTACTGTCAACAACCATCTCACCAACCAGCTCCTTATCAACTGGTTCACCAGCCCTTGCAAGTATTGACAACCTCTTAACTATCTCCTCGTTTATCTTTGCAAAGCTCTCCCTCAAACTCATACCCTCAAACTTCCAAGCTCCGTTGTCTACAAGTATCAAGTTGTCAACGTGCTTGAGCAAAGTTACAAGACTCCTAGCTGCGTTCAAAGAATACAACTTACCCTCCTCAGGTGCTGGCAATATTCCAACCGTATAAACTGGCTCTGGATACATCTCAGAGAGGAACTTGGCCAAAACTGGACTTCCACCACTCCCCGTCCCACCTCCCAGTCCAGTTATTATCAAAAATGCATCTATATCGTGAGTTCCAATTTTGTCTATTGCATTCAAAATTGTGTCTATCTCATCCTGCGTTATCTTTGCACCAAGCTTGTTGTCTGTTCCAACTCCATGTCCTTTCACAACAGTTTGACCTATCAGAAGTTTACACTCCTTTGGAACGTATCTCAACCCCATCAAATCTGTCCTTGCTGTATTTACAGCCAGAGATTTTATCTTTATCTTTGAACCACTTGCATGTTCCCTTTCAAGGAAGAGATCAAGTATCTTCCCTCCAGCTTGACCAAATCCTATTGTAAAGAACTTCATGACATCACCGTTTCGACCATTTTAATAAGCCTTACCCAAAAGGTATATTTTATTTTTGTGTGGAGTTCAATACATGAGGGTTGAACATTACAGCTTTGGGACAATAAGGTTGGATGGGAAGGAGTTTAGGAGGGATGTGATAGTGTTTGGGGAATTCATAAAGGAGTGGTGGAGGAAGGAGGGTCACAGGGTCTGTATTGAAGATGTTGAGGATTTGTTTAAGTTAAGACCAGAGGTTGTAGTCATAGGGACTGGATACTACGGTGTCATGAAGGTTGACAGGGATGTCGTTGAGAAGTTTGAAGATCTTGGAATAGACG
>QMZE01000119.1 GCA_003663025.1 Archaeoglobales archaeon | reverse complement strand
TAATTAAAGAGTGCTTTAACAGGTTTAGCAAGAAGCTGAGTTATGCAAGGAAGTGGATTAGTGAGTTCTTGATTAGTTAAGTTTGTTATGTCTGATACTATAAACAAACATAAGAGAAGAGATATATAATTTTTTATTATACAATTCAATTTTACTTAAATATCGTTTTGAGCGGCAAGATAAATACTCTGTCTTTATAATTTGACTTTTTAACAATCGAAGGGTATTAATCTGTAAGAGTGAAAAATTAATGATGCTCAAGGTAGGAGGTTTAAATCTAGGGAATCCTGTAATGCTTGCAAGTGGAATTTTGGGGAGTTATGTTAGTTCTTTGAATAGGATAGCAGAGCATGCTGGTGCAGTTGTAACGAAGTCTGTAGGTTTGAAGGGTAGGGAGGGTTACAAGAATCCTTGTGTTCTGAAGTTGGAGTGTGGATTTCTAAATGCTGTTGGACTTGCATCACCACCTGCAAGGGATTTTGCAAGGGAGCTTGAAGGTTTCAATCGTCTTTGTCCTTTGATAGTTAGTCTCTTTGGATCTTCACCTGAGGAATTCAAAGAACTCGTTGAAATATTTGAAGTTGCAGATGCTTTTGAGCTAAACTTCAGCTGTCCGCATGCCAAGGGTTTGGGTTTGGAGGTTGGTATGGATTTTGATCTAGTGTATGAGATTGTAAAAACTTTGAAAGGAAAGACTGAGAAACCTGTATTTGCAAAGCTCTCTGCAAACCTCGATTACGTTGAGCTTGCAAAGGTTTGTGAGTCTGCTGGGGTGGATGGGGTTGTCGTAACGAACACTTTAAGGGGGTTGGCAATAGACATAGTTGCAAAGAAGCCAATACTGAGTAACGTAAGTGGTGGTTTGAGTGGGAAGGCTATAAAGCCAATAGCTTTGAAGTGTGTCTGGGATCTATTTGAGGAAGTTGAAGTTCCCGTGATTGGATGTGGTGGAATTTCAAACTGGAAGGATGTCGTAGAATTCATGCTTGCTGGAGCTGTGGCAGTTCAGGTTGGTTCAATCTTCTACTATGGTTACGACGTTATTCAAAAGATACTTGAAGGTCTAAAATCATACCTTAGGATAAACCGTTTGAGCTTGGATGAGATTGTGGGCTTGGCACACAAACGTTGATTTTTTATACACTTAACACAATATCAAACCATGTGCATATTCTGCAAGATTGCAAGGGGGGAGGAGAGGGCTTACGTGATATATGAAGGTGAGAAGGTTGTGGCATTTCTTGATATAAATCCCTTGAGCAAGGGTCACACTCTAATAGTTCCAAAGGATCACTACGAGAACTACATTGAAATACCTTTGGATGTTTCCATGGAAATCCACGATGCAATAAAGAGGGTGTGTGAAAAGCTTAAGATTTTTAATCCTGCTGGATTCAACATAGTTGCAAATGTGGGTAGGAAGGCTGGACAGGTGATAATGCACGCACACGTTCACGTGATTCCAAGGTATGATCGTGAGGAATCGAGACCAATAGAGTTTGGAAAATCTATTGAGGTTGATTTGGATGAGGTTTACAGGGAGTTAACATGCTGAAGGGTAGGAGGATAGTTTTGGGTGTAACTGGGAGTGTGTCGGCGGTAGAGTCATTCAGAGTTGCAAGGGAGTTGAAGAGGAGGGGTGCTGAAGTTGTTTCAATACTTACAGATTCATCTCTAAGGTTTTTGACCGTAGATTTAATGAGGTTTGCATGTGATGAAGTTCTTACAGACTTCAGTGAAGCTCACCACGTCAGACTGTTTGGAGATTCTGATTTGATGCTAATTGCACCCGCAACTGCAAATACAATTTCAAAGATTGCAAGTGGAATTGCAGATACAAACGTAACCTTAACAGCACTAACTGCTTTTGGAAGTGGAAAGCCAGTTTTGATAGCTCCAGCAATGCACATTTCAATGTATAGGGCGGTTAAAGAAAACATAGATCTTTTGAGGTCTAAGGGTTTCGATGTGATAGAGCCAAGGTTTGAGGAGGAGAAGGCAAAGCTTGCAGACCTTGAAAGTATAATCTTGCATGTTGAGAGGGCTTTGAGTGGTGACGAGTTTGAGGGTAAGAAGGTTGTCGTTACATCTGGACCAACGTTTGAATTCATAGATCCCATAAGGTTCTTGAGTAACAAGAGTTCTGGGAGGATGGGGAATGAGCTTGCTTTGGAGCTTTGGAGGAGGAAGGCCAACGTTGTTCTAATCTCTTCAAAGCCAATAGATCTGAATTTACCTGGATTTAGGGTTGTTAGGGTTACTTCTGTTTTGGATATGCTGAATGCTGTTTTGAATGAGGTTAAAGACTGTGATCTCTTTGTCTGTGCATCTGCACCATCAGACTTTACAATAGAGAGGCTGAATTCAAAGATAAAGACTACTGAGGAGTTGGTGTTAAGGTTTAGACAGGCACCAAAGATTGTCAAGGAGGTTAGGAGGGTTTACGATGGTCACATCATTGGATTTAAGGCTGAGGCTGGAGTTGATGACGATGAGCTCTTTAGGGTTGCTAGGGATAAGATGGTCGAAGACAACCTTGAGATGGTTGTTGCAAACGATGTGAGGGAGAGGGGGATGGGGACTGAGGATACTAGGGTTTTGGTTCTAACTCCAAACAGATTTAGGTGGATTGAGGGTTTAAAGGATTACGTTGCAAGGGAGATTGTTGACATTTACGTTGAGGAGTATCTCTAAAAGGAGATTTGGGCAAAAAATTTCATTTTTTTGTTCTAATTGAAGGACATGATGCTTTATCAACAATTTTCGGAAACTTTGTGAGAGTTAAGATGTTGAGTGAAGCAATATGATGAAGAATTATTCTTGTAGCTCCAATTCGTTCAAAAGTAATTTGTCTTCGCATATTTGTTCGACAAGGCAAGGACAGGATAATTCTAAATAGACTATATTTATTCATTGTTAAATTTGAGTCAAAAAATTATGGAAAGATCTTCTCTGGTAGATACTTGTGAGTCCCTTCAACAACCTCAACTCCAGCCTTCTTCTTCAAAGCTTCAACTATGTCATCCTTATACGGACAGACGGAAACTACACAGGTCCCAAGATGAACGACATCCACAGTCTCATTTAGGGATGCAAGCTGAAGCTTCAGAACACCCAAGTTTGGAATAACCCTAGTCCCAGGACAGTCTCCACAATCAACGATACCAACGATTGCTGCATCCTTATCCTTGTATCTCTCAAACTCTCCCTCCCTCCTCATAAGTGCAACCATGCACTTTGCATCTCCAGGACAGATGTTCTGCTCCCTAACCTTCTTACACGAAACAATTACAATCTTCATGTGAAACCTTGATCATCCCAACTTTATATACCTTACTAAACATATTGAGGTATGTTTGTCTCGGCAAGCGTGACTTGCTTCTTTGCACCAAAACTTGGAAAACCAAGGAATTCTGGATCTCTTGGTGTTGGATTTACAATAGATAAGGGTGTAAAAGTTGAGTTGGTTGATAAGGGATTCCTGTTCAACGGTAGGGATGTGGAGATTCCAACATTAATGCACGTTGTAAATTCACTGGGATACGATGGAGGAATTAAGGTTGAGTCTGATTTACCCCTTGGATGTGGTTTTGGGTTGAGTGGTGCAATAGCTTTAGCTACTGCACTTGAGATAAATGAAAAGCTTGGATTGAACAGATCACTCTTTCAGATTGCAGACCTTGCTCACGAGGCTGAGGTTTTAAACAGAACGGGATTGGGAGATGTGACAACTCAATGTCATGGTGGTTTTGTTGTTAGGAAGGTAGCATCTTGCCCTTCAAGATGTCTTGTTGACAGATACCTTTGGAATGTTGAAGTTGAATTCCTGATCATGGGTGAGATCGAGACTGATGAGATACTTGGAGGTAACTTGAAGAGTTTGTATGAGATTGGTAGGGAATCTATGAAGGAGTTTCTTAGGAGACCTACAATGAAAAATCTGTTTAGGGTGTCCAAGGACTTTTCAATAAAGACTGGATTTGCAGACGATGAAATCATCGATGTCATTGAGGCTGTTGAGAGTCGTGGTGGTTATGCAAGTATGATGATGATTGGGAGGGGTGTCTTTGCGGTTGGAGGGGGACTGGATGAGTTTAAGGGTATGCATGTGAAATCTAAGGTTGTCGCCTGTGGGATAAGGTTATGAACAAAAAGTCTTATAATGTATTTGTGACAAACTTATTCAATGAAGGTTTTGGAGCTTGATGAGAAAGATAGGTTAATTATAAAAATACTTCAAGAAGATCCAAAGATATCTCAAACGGAGATAGCGAAGCTTGTAGGGTTATCACAGCCTTCGGTAGGTAGTAGGATTAGGAAGTTGAAGGAGCTTGGTATCATAGACTTCTCATACGGTGTCAATCTAAAGAAGTCTCAGATGTATGTCTTGAAAGTTGATGTGAAGTGCAAGAAGCCAGATGACATACTCAATGCACTCAGAGACTGTCCATTCTTTCTAAATGGATTTGTAATTGCTGGAAACAAGAACCTTATAATATTTCTCGTTGGGGAGGATCTTTCAACACTTGAGGCAATTGTAGATAAGCACATAAGACCAAATCCAGAGGTTTACGATGTCGATGTTGGTATAGTAGTTAGGACTGAGAAGAACACGATAGTCCCATTGAATGTAGGTTTT
>QMZE01000118.1 GCA_003663025.1 Archaeoglobales archaeon | reverse complement strand
TCTCCGACATAAGATCAAAAACCATCTGAGAAAGCATACATATAGTCATTCCAATACCTAACGAACGATTTCCAATTTAGCACTTCTATGCCAAGTTCATTCTCGTGCTTGTGTATTACCCGATCTTCCGTGAGAAGTATTCCTATCTCCTTTGCCTGTGAAACTATGATGAGGTCTATGATGTCCATGTCGTTTAGCAAGTTCAACATCTCGTTTAAGGTTCGGTCGTGCTCAGCGGTATATCCATGTATTACAACTCTCTTATCTGCCCTTAAGATTGACAATCCTTCGTTAAACTTCCTCAGAACTTCTTTGCTTTTGTTCTGAAGTGATTTAGCCTTAGCTTCGAAGATTGAAATCTCACTGATGTGTATTTTGTCTATTCTTTGAATAATTTCAGCATACTTTTTTCTTGAGAAACCTTTAACATCGATATCCATGTAAAAGAAAGGCATTACGTATGTCGTATCTAAAAATATTTCCCTCATGATCCCAGCAACCTTGATAACATGTTTCTAATTTCCCTTATTTCCTTAACTGAAACCTTTAACACCGAGTCTTCCATCAATATGTCAATTATACTCGGCTTCTTCCTAATTACAAGTTTGTCCTCCCTTACTTCAACTAAAATCTCATCTCCAGGCCTCAGATTGATCAACTCTCTTGCTCTCTTGGGTATATACAATTCCCCCTTCTTCCCAACTTTACCAACAATCATCCGATAAAAAGTCTAAGTCAGAATATATTTAAATTTCGGAATTTCTTCCAGAGTTAATTGGCCAGAATTTGCTTATCAAACAATCGAGCTTTAGACAATTACAAGCTAAAAGCTTAATTGCTCAAAAGATGTCCCTTATGCTTCGCAAGGTTAACGGAGAAGGTCCGATGCAGTTAACTTGAAGACTGTTCTCGTATATGTTTTCAGAACGTTCTCCAGCTTAACCCATATCAAGTCAGAAACATCATAACAACTATCAGCACAACTACAAGCATGACGACGGTGTGCTTTGCACCCGAGTTTGGATCCTCCTCACCCATTATCCCAGCAACTATACCCGAAAATATGGCTTGAATTATCATGACCTGCGTCAAAACCCAAACCAAAGTTTCCTTATCAACAACTTTCCTCATGATCCTACCCGCAGATGAAACTTCAAAGAACTTTGGAAAGAGACTGGTGAGTAGAACAACCATTATACCAACAAACGTGAAGAAGGCAACATAAATTATTATTAGATATATTAACATGTTAAACCTCCTCTCCCTCATCAAACTCCTCTCAAGCTCCGCATCCCTACCGCAAACGTGCAGAGTTTCAGTTATGTCACCACCAATTGTTAATACGTCTGTGAGAATTGTCACAACCCTAGTTAAGGATGGTATATTCAACTTCTTTGCCATATCTCTAAATGCTTCAACAATATCTGTTCCCCATTCAATACTCTTCCTCATGATCTTTACCTCATCAAAGAGGTAACCTCTACCAGACTCAGAGACTATCTCAATTGCATGCTGGAGGGTTGCTCCAGTTGCAGTTACACTTGCAAAACCCTTCAAAACCTCTGGAATCTGATCCCTTATTATCTTCTCCCTCCTCTTCTTCGATTCATGAAAGATTACAAGCGGAATTAGAGCAACTATAACTGCCGTTATAACAAGAAAGTCTGGTCTAAAGGTTCTCATAAACGTAATTCCATAAATAAAAGATATTGGAATTGAAATTGCCAAGGAGTATATTGGCTTTTCTCTCATTGCTCTTATTGGCGACTTAAAAAATTCCAAGGCCTCCTTCCTCATCTTAGCCTTCTTAAACCTCTCGTATATCTCCCTACCCTCCTCAACATATATATCCTCTTCCTCAACCTTCTCAACCTCAAAAACCTTCCCCCTAAACTCCTTTGGGCTAATTATGTGAATCATGAATGCAAACATTGCAGAGGATATTGGTATAAGGATGTATGCAATACCGTAGAGATCGGTGACACTTCCACCACCTATCAGGAGCATGACACTCTGCATGATTATTATGAAGAGAGGTGCAGTCACAGCTATCGTTACGTAACTTTCAGCAAGGAGACCAAGTGTATCCAAAAAGCTCTTCTGTTCAGTCTTACTCTTCTCAACATACTGTTCACACTTGTGAGCCAGATAGATCGTGACATCACCACCACTGTCTATCGTTGTTATAAGTCCAGCTATAAACTCCTTCATCGTATCCGATGGAGTTATCTCATAGAGTTCAGTCATTGCCAAATGAAAGTCGTATCCAAAGTATTCCATGAGGTTGACAACGTATGCAAACTCCTTTGCAACCTCACCGTAAACGTTCTCATGCCTCGAAATGGCTTGAACAATCTGAATGATTCCAACACCACCCTTGCTTAAGGCATACATGTAGTTTACCGCATGTGGTAAAAGTCTGTTTATCTGTCTCTTTCTGTCATCAGCCTTCATCGATGGATACAACTTAAAAATGCCAAAGGTTATTTGATACGTAAGGAAAAACATGAGTGCGTAAAACAGTATTTGAATTGCAACTTCTGTAACGTTTATCGTTGGGACGTTCAAGTTGAACGGAGAACTGAATGGTAAGCTCACACTGTAAGTTCTTGTAACCTTTGAAAATACATCTCTTAGAAATATGTTGTATAGAAATACACTCAGAGGAACACTGAGAATTCCAAGGATCAAGCTGTAAAACTTTGCCTCAGAAAGATAGACGTCGAAGGTCTTTGGTATCCTTGCAGACTTTAACAACTTCTCAAAGTATGAAAACTCAGACCTCCTCCTCTTGAAAGATTCTCCAAACAACTTGTATGCCAAACTCATAGATACAACCTTAAAGCCTTCTCCCTCCTTGAGTTGAAAATCTTTATGAATTCTACAAAAGCCTTTGGAGGTATACCTTCATCTGCAAGTTTCTGAAGTATCCTTCTCCTCAATTCAAACTCCTCCTCAAGCTCATCCTTACTCCAGGCCTTAAACTCCATTATCTCCCTCATAACCTTTGAACTCCAAAGGTCATGCAGAAGGAATCTGTGAGTGTCCGTCGATGGATCCCAAGAGTATATATCCATTGTCTTTATGTTCTTTGTAACTGGATCTATTCCAACAATCTCAGAGATCTTTATGTTCCTCCTCACCCTCCTACCACTTACAAAAGTCTGAGCTTGAACACTGACAATATCCAAAGCTGAAATCATGGATCTTGGAACACTTAGAGGAGGATACTCAAGTCTATGAATTGCAGCGTCAACTGAATCAGCATGGAATGTTGACATCGTTGTATGTCCAGTTGACATTGCTTGAAATAGGGTTAAAGCCTCTCTACCTCTGACCTCTCCAACCAGTATGTATTCAGGTCTCTGTCTCAAAGCTGCCTTAAGCAGATCATACATCTCTATCTTACCCCTCTCACCCTCAGTAAATGTGTCCCTTGTTACAGATGGTATCCAGTTTGGATGTATGAGCTTCAACTCTCTCGTATCTTCAATCGTGACAACCTTTGCATTTAGGGGTATGAATAAGGCTACTGCATTCAATGAAGTTGTCTTTCCACTTGCAGTTCCACCTATGAACAGGACACTCTTACCGTTCTCTGCTGAGAGCCATAGATATGCCATCTCTTCAGCTGAGAATGTACCCCACCTTATTAGATCAACGGGAGTTATCATTATTTCTCTGAACTTTCTGATTGTGAATGTGCTACCCCTCGAAGTCACATCCTTACCCAACGTCAACTGAACCCTGCTACCATCTGGCAAAGTTGCATCGACTATTGGATTTGATACGGATATGTGCTTTCCACTCCTCTGAGCCAACCTTATGACAAAGGAGTCAAGCTCACCTCTACTCATTCTAACATTGGTTTGAATGTTTCCATAGTTCCAGTGATAAACGAATATTGGGACATCCCATCCGTCACAAGATATGTCCTCTATGTAGGGATCCCTCATCATACCATCTATCTTGTAAAATCCCAAGAAGTCCCTAACGATGTAGTAGTAGAACTTTGAAAAGAGTGATCTCTCAATCTTAAGATTGAATTCTTCAAGTGATCTACTTAAGACCTCCTCAACAACTTCATACTTGTCTCCATCGACAGAACTGTATAGTATCTTCTTCTTCACGATCTCCTTTATCTCATCCAGAACCAACCTCTCACCTTTGTCGAGTCTGGGTTCTATGAGGTTGTATAGGTATTCATTTGTGTTCTCGTTGTAGAGTATGCAGACCATTGCAAAAGGCTTGTTCACCCAGTAGTTTTCGACAATTTCGTATCCGTATGGTATCTTGAAATCTATCAACTCTTCTGGTGATCCAAACTTTGCTATTATCTTTGAGTCTAAAATGACCTTTGCAAAATCCAAATCCTCATCTATTATCTTTGAATAGTCAACACCCTCAAGTAACTTTGGAGATATTATGATCTCCAAATCACGATCATCATCCACGACATTAACCTTAGTTCTCTTTCTCTTGAACATCAATTGAACTTTGTTACAACAATATATATTGTTTTTGCGAAACAATTATCTGTGTGTTTGCATGTCTTTCATCATGAACAAGGAGGGACAATACTCACTTGATCTTGTAATTGCAATTGGTGTGTTCATAATAACTGCCACAACAGCGTTCTACTACATGATCTCAGCATTCAC
>QMZE01000117.1 GCA_003663025.1 Archaeoglobales archaeon | reverse complement strand
TCTCTCATCTCAATCATGAAACTGCTGTATCCTCTCGTTATGTCATCAACAGCACCTATCCTTGTAAATATCTTGTCAACTACTCCAATAACAGCATAACTCGATGGGACAAAGCATCCAATCTGTGCCATTATGGTTATGAGAGCAGTCATCCTTAAGTATGTGGATTTTCCAGCCATGTTTGGTCCAGTTATTATGAGTATCCTACTGTCCTTAGTAAGTTTAACGTCGTTTGGAACGAACTTTGTTGTCAGCTCAACGGTTGGATGCCTACCGTCTCTAACTATTATATCGTATCTGTTGTTAACTTTTGGCTTAACGTAGTTGTATAGGACTGAAACTTCGGCAAAGGTTGATAGGACGTCAAGCTCAGCAATCATGTTTGAGCTTTCCCTAATCTCTTCAACTCTCTCAGCAACCCTCTTCCTCAAATCTTCAAAGAGTTCATACTCCAAAGATCTAATCTTCTCATCACATGCTAAAATCTTCTCCTCCCTCTCCTCAAGCTCTGGAACTGTAAACCTCTCAACGTTTACCAATGTCTGCTTTCTCTTGTAATACCTTGGGACGAGTGCAAGCTTTGACTTTGGAACCTCTATGTAGTATCCAAACACTGTATTGTATCCAACCTTCAACTTTTCTATTCCAGTTTTCCTCCTCTCTCTCTCCTCAAAATCCCTTATAAACTTCTCATGCTCCTCCTTAATCCTTCTAAGATCGTCAAGTTCCCTCGAATAACCCTCCCTTATTATTCCCCCATCCCTCAAATTCACAGGGGGATCGTCTACTATTGCAGATTCTATTAGTTCAACAAGCTCCCTCAAAGTTTTCAAGCCTTGAGTTATCTCCCTGAGTTTTCTTGAGTTGAAGCTGAATGACTTTATTCTCTCAAAACACTTCAGAGAGTTCTTTAGAGCTACGAGATCTCTTGCATTTGCCCTCCCATATTCAACCCTGCTAACTATCCTCTCAAGATCGTAAACATCCTTCAGTATCTCCCTCAAATTTCTCCTCAAAAAACTCTTCTCAAAAAGCTCCTCAACAGCTTCAAGTCTCTTCTCAATCTCATCAACATTTAAAAGTGGTCTCTGAATCCATCTCCTTAAGAGTCTGCTTCCCATTGCTGTGCATGTCTTATCCAAGACTTCAATCAGTGTCCCCCTTCTACTACCATCTATCAGATTTCTGAATATCTCAAGGTTTTTGAGTGTAGTAGAGTCGAGAAGCATGTAATCCCTACTCTCATACTTCTGGAGCTTTATTACCATACTCTTTATGAAGAGTGAATCCCTAACGTATTTCAAAGCAGAACCACAAGCTTTGATACACTCCTCCTCAAGATCAATCTCCTCAAAGTTTGGAACACACTCCCTGAGTATTTCAATTGAATTCCTATAGTATTCATCCCCAAGTGTGTTGACAATCTTGACATTCTTTCTAAGTTCCTCAATCTCATCAAATCCCTCTGGAACTATACACTCAACTGGATTGAACTTCATAAGCTCTGCAATCAAATCGTTAAAACTCTCCAAGGATGTTGTAAAGAAGTCTCCAGTCGATACGTCTATCAAGGCAATTCCATAAATTCTGTCTTTGTATATAGACATGAGGTAGTTGTTCTCCCCAGTCAAAAGCTCCTCCTCTATCAAAGTTCCAGGCGTTATGACCCTAACAACCTCCCTCCTAACCAACCCTCTGGCTTTGGATGGATCCTCAACCTGTTCACATATAGCAACCTTGTAACCCTTCTCAATCAACCTCTTTATGTATGGGTAAACTGAGTGATGTGGAACTCCAGCCATTGGATGCTTCTTATCCCTTGAAGTCAAAACTATTCCAAGTTCTTGAGAAGCCACCTTGGCATCCTCATCAAAAAGCTCGTAGAAGTCACCAACTCTGAAGAAGAGTAATGCATCCTTATACTTCTCCTTAATTCTGTAATACTGTTCCATCATGGGTGTTAGCTTTGCCTCGCCCATCTCACCAAACGTAGTTGTGGTGATATTTAAGGATTGAAGTTTGCCTTGAAATTTATGACTACCTCAAGTCTATCCCTAGTAGCCTTAATTTCACTAACCCTTCTCCCAACTTCAAATCTAACCTTATCTGTTATCCTCTCAGATGGAAGACCCAAGCTTGATAGTATGTATCCCATCAGGAGTGAGCTGTTCATAAAGAATAATCCAGCCAAGCCTGTTTTCAAGAATACTTCAAAGTTTTCCTTTCCCATTCTCTTGTCGTATCCTCTCTCCCTCAACCAAACCTCAAAATCCTCAATCGTAAGGACAACTTTCATAAAGTTAGTTTGAAAATGTATTTATAGTTCTAACCAATCTCATCCATGCTCCTCATGATACCAGGTCCAGTTCAACTTCACGACAGGATAATTAGAGCGATGGCTAGGCAAATGATAGGTCATAGGACAAGGGAGTTTTCAGAGATACTCGAATACTGCACAGAAGTTTTGAAGGAACTCTTTGGAACAAAGCATGACGTCTTCATAATATCGGGATCTGGAACAGCAGGATTAGAATCTGCAATATCATGCTTTTCAAACGTTAAGAGGATAACTTGCATTGACAACGGTAAGTTTGGTGATAGGTTGGGTAAGATTGCTGAGAGATACACTGAAGTTGATGTTGTGAAGTTTGAGTGGGGGAGGTCGATAGAGATTGATGAGGTTGAGAGGTCTCTGGCTGAGGGTAGTGATGCAATAGCCTTCGTTCACAACGAAACTTCAACTGGAATTCTAAATCCAGCCAAAGAAATTGCAAAGATTGCAAAGGAATACGACGCACTGGTTTTCATGGATGCAATAACTTCGGTTGGTGGTGATTACGTTGAGATGGATGATTGGGGTGTGGATGTTGCAGTCGTTGGATCTCAGAAATGCATAGGTGCACCTCCAGGATTGTGTGCTGTAGCTGTGAGTGAGAGGGCTTGGGAGTTTTACAACGAAAGGTGTCCTTTCTACTTAGATCTTGAGGCTTACAGGAAGAAGTTAAATGATCTACAAACACCATACACACCAGCAATACCCCTATTCTTTGCTTTGCACGAGGCTTTGAAGATCATTGAGGAGGAGGGTATTGAGAATAGGATAAGGAGACACAGGGAGCTTTCTGAATTTGTGAGGAGGTGGGTTGTTGAATCTGGACTTGAGCTCTTCCCAGAGCTGAACGAATTTAGTAAATATTCAAATACTGTTACAGCAATAAAGATGCCTAGAGGGGTCAGTGATGGAGAGTTGAGGGGTGAGATGAGAAAATTTGGTATTTTGATATCTGGTGGGCAGGAGCATCTCAAAGGTAAGATATTTAGGGTTGGGGTTATGGGAAACGTTACATTTAGGGATGTCCTAACAACGCTCTCTTGCTTGGAGAGAATTCTTGTGAAGAGGGGTGTTGTAAAGCCAGTTTTGAGTGGGTTGATATGAAGGTTGGAATTGCTGATACAACTTTTGCAAGGATTGATATGGGTGGAATTGCGATAGATGAGCTTAAGAGGATATGTTCAATACCCTATGAAAGATACACCGTTCCTGGAATAAAAGATTTACCAGTCGCAGCCAAGAAGTTGATAGAGGAGAGGGGATGTGACATAGTTATTGCCCTGGGTATGCCAGGATCGAGTCCAATAGACAAGCAGTGTGCACATGAGGCATCAATTGGTTTGATAATGGCTCAACTCATGACAAACAGACACATAATCGAGGTTTTTGTTTATGAAGATGAGGCTGAGGATGAGAGGGAACTTTGGGTTATAACTGAGAATAGGATTAGAGAACACGTTAGAAATGCGGTAGATTTACTTATAAATCCAAGGAGACTTCAAAAACTTGCTGGAACTGGACAAAGACAGGGTTTTCCAGATGTTGGACCAATAATTCGTTAATTTCCACTTAAGAGCTCATAATATTAATAAAATTTATAAATTGAACACATTTATCATTAAAGTCTTAAAAAAGCCTCAACTATCTTTCTGCAGTTTCTGTTGGATTCTTCTATGAAGAGTTTGCTCTCCCTCAAAATTCTATCCTTCTCCTCATCATTCAAGTCTTTCTCATCTTCCAACCATCTTTCAATCAATTCTGGTGTCATCTCCAAGTGAAACTGTAATCCTACGGCTTTCCCTATTCTGAAAGCCTGGTTTCTAACCTCTCTACCAGCGTAAAGTAGCTTTGCACCACCTGGCAAATCAAAAGTATCCCTATACCACTGAAAAACCTTCATAACTTGCAATTAGCTGAGCCCCCAAGCATATTCCAAGAACTGGAACTTTATCCCTTATAGCTTTTCTTTTCCTGCTTTAAGAAAGGATAATCATCGTATGCACCCATGTATCCACCCATTATAATTATGTGCATTGTTGAGGTTACAGGAATCTCATTCGTCTCGTAAACCCTAACGTATTCGTAGATAACGTTCAAATCGTTTAAAACATCTTCAATGTAACCCATGGGTTCACTTGGAGTATGCTGAATAGCTAAAACCTTCATGAATTCACATCTTAAGATACATTTAAAAATTTTTTTGCAATTCTGAAGAAGTCCCGTAAACTTTACAATCCCAGAATATATTTCATTGAATTTTGATGAAGCTGAAAGATTTGATAGAGGAGCTAAATTTGTTTGAAAGAGAAAGAACACCGAAAGAGATAAGAATAC
>QMZE01000116.1 GCA_003663025.1 Archaeoglobales archaeon | reverse complement strand
TCGCTGTAGCCGTATAGCTGTAGGTATTGTATCATCTTTGAGTAGACTTCTTTGAATTTTATGTGGAACATAAACCTCCTCGTTATTTCGAGTATTTGTTCGAGGGTTGGTAGCGGTATCGGTATCATGTTTCTGAACTTGTCTGAGAATGGGCGCATTAGCGGTTGTGTTATCCATATACCCATGCCGCGCGCTATTGCGTCGAAGAACTTGTCTGGCATCTCCTTTATCTCCTTGGCTAGGTGCTTCAGCGCCCTTCCCAGGTTGACGTTTATCGTAACGGTTTTCCTCGCCTTGCCGCCCACGCCTATCGGCCTTATCGCAATTGTGAACGACGGGGATATGGCGAAGTCAAGGTGTTCTCCGAGCCACATTAATCCGAGCCATACGTAGCGGGATAGGAGCATAGCGGCAAAGACTCCACCGAAGACGACGCTTAGCTCTACGAACTCTCCCTCGCTTTCGCCCTTGATTATCCTCTCGTATGCTTTCTGTAGCTCCTCGTGGAAGGCCTTTCCTATTACGTCTATCCATGCCTTAACGAATTCAAATATCGGCTTGCCGAGTGAGTTGTACAACGTGCGACCTAGGCCAGAGCCGATAGACCATAGTGCGTTGGCAACCGCCGAGGCCAGGGATGACATGGCTCCTGCTACGGCGTTTGCGAGGGTGGAGAAAGTCCCCAGTATGGTTTTGAATAGGCCGCCCAGGGTCTCCATGATTTTGCCAGCTATGTCCTGTAGCGCCTTGATAGCCATGTCCACGAACTGGGTTACGTTCGGTACGACGTATTCATTGAAGAAGTTAACTATGTCGTCCCAGAGCTTTTTCGGGTCTTGTACGTATTCCGCTATCTTGCTCAGTATGGGTTCGATGTACTGGCTAACGAAATTCGGTATGTCCTTGGTGAAGAAGTCCACAAAGCTCTGCCACAGGTCTCCGAAGGTCGTGGTCAACCAGTCCCAGCCCTTGCCAACCCAGTCAAAGAACCCCGTTATAGCCTTCCACGCCTCGCCCATTAGCCAGCTAAAGAAGCCAGGTACGTCCTCGGTTATCCACTTGACGAAGGCCTGCCAGCCTTTAGAAAATGTCTCCCCTAACCATGACAGGAAGCCCTTTACTTCCTCTGGCATTGCATTCCATATCCACTCTCCGATTGCCGCTAGGCCTTGTATTAGCGGGTCTATGACGTTTCTCTGTATCCAACCGAGTGGGTCTCTAAACAGTTCTTCTAGGCTCTTAACTACTCCCTCGAAGAAGGCCTTTGCCGACTCTATTGCTCCTTTCACGAAGTCTGGCAGGTTCTGCCATATCCATTCCCCTATGGCTGATAGTCCTTGAACCAATGGGTCAATTACGTTCTTCTGAATCCAGGTCAGGGGGTCTTTGAAGAATTCTTCTAGAGATTTGGCTACTCCCTCGAAAAACGACTTAGCCGATTCTAGCGCTCCCTTTATGAAGTCTGGTAGGTTCTGCCATATCCATTTCGACAGGTCTTGTAACGCTCGGCCAATGGGGTCGGCTATGTTCTCCTTGAACCACTTGGGGAACCAGTTAGGAAACTGTAGAATTGCATTCACAAAGCCCATTATGGTGGTGCCTATCTGGTCTAGCATCTTAGGCGCTGTCTGGAGGAAGTTCTTAGCCCAATCGGGCAGGTTTTGCCAGACCCACTCTATGACGTTCTCTACTGCCTCGGTTGCATAGCTGGGTAGGTTAGCTAGGAAGTTAGGTAAGTCCTTGGTGAACCACTCAGTCAAGGCGGATATACCCTTGCTTATGACGTTAATGACGTTCTGTTGTACCCACTCGTATATTGACTTGCCTACCTCGGTTAGTATTGACTTCACGTAGTCCGCAAAGCCCCTGATAGGCGCCATGACGTACTTGTCGAATATCTCTGGTATCTTCCCGAATAGGTTGGGTAGCTCCTTGAGTAGGAAGTTCTCAAGGAATTTGGTTAGGTTCTCAAAGCCTTTCGTTAAGCTTTCAAATAGGCCTGTTAAGGTCTGGGAAATGGTTTTCAATGCGTTTTCTATGGCTGAGGGTATCTGTTTCGTTACGAAATTAGTTATCTGCGTGAAGAGGCTCTGTAGTCCGCCCATTACCTGGTTCATTATGTCCGTAACGGGGGTAACCACGAATTTCTGGAATGCCGACACTATCTGAGAGACTGCTTGGCTCATTATGCTTTGTATGCCTGCTATTATCTCCTGTGCTAGGCCTGCTACTGTCTGTGCAATGCCTTGTATTGTACTCTGTATCCCTGAAAGGAGGTTACCTATCGTGGTCTGTAGGCCTGAGAGGGCGTTTTGGATAGTGGATGATAGCTGGGTTATGACGTTCGATATAGCAGATTGTAGCGTAGCACCTAGCTGGTCTAAGAGACCTGGTATCTGATTCACGACCGAGAGTATGTTGTTAATCAGCCCTTGGAGCGTCGAGGACATTGTGTCGATTATGCCTGAAACAGCGCTCGAAACGGATGAAACGACCCAGGTTGCGAAGCCCGCTAACTGGTCTGCCAGCCAGGCCTGTAGCTGTCCTATCGGGTCGGTTAGACCTCCGTATTCTACGACTAGTTTTTCGAGGTCTAGGTTTTCAAGGGCTTCTAGGGGTACGACTGGGTACTCGGATAGGGCTTGCGCCAGGGCGTCGTAGTCGAGGTTAGATACTATATTGTTTATGTCGTCCTGGCTGAGAGGCGCACCCATCCCCTCCTCACCACCTCAAGACCCATTAGCCTACCCTCGGTTTCCTTCCTTGTCTCGTAGAGCTTAATTTCTTGCTTTATCTTTTCCGCCAATTCCTTTGCATCTTTCGCTGGTATGGTGAAGGGCGGAGAAAGCCATACACCATCCTGTAGCCTCACAGTTACGAGGTAGTGGGGGTTCCAGGGTACTGGTGCCTTGTGTATCTCCACAATATGTATAATGTATTCACCATACCTAGCCATACATGGGAAGGGAATCTCGGATATGTCAACAAAGCCTAGGGGAGTGTCCTCCCTTTCCTCTTTTTCTTCTTCCTCCACAGGCTCCTCTACGGGAGCCTCCACTTTTTCCTCCTTCTTCTTCCTCCTTCTCTTCTTCCTACCCTTTTTCTCCTCCTCCCTCTCCTTCTCCATCCTAACCAGAATGTCAACTGCCCTTTTAGCTAGGGGAGTAGACATGACCTAACCCCAAGTGGATAGGGGAAAAAAGGGTAAAAAATGTGTTTGCTAGCCCCCTAACACTACTCCTCCTCTTCTTCCTCCTCTGCTTCCTCCTCTAAGGAGGGGGTTTGGGGGATAGAAGACATGACCTTAGGCATTTCCTCCCTAAGCCTTTTGAGAACACGTACTGCTTCTCTTGCCTTGTGAACAACAGGACAGTCGTTTGCCTTTTCACATTCGCAAGAAGCCACTTCTAGGGCTAGGTCGTTAACCTTTCCTACTAGTTCACCTATGAGCTGAGACATTACACGCTGTAGGTGGGCGGTTTTAGCGTCTTGTATGGGTACTGGGGGTACTGGTGGTTGGCTGGGGGTCGTGGTTTTTTTGCGCTTTACCTTCTTAGTAGTTTTTCGGGTAGTTTTAGTGGTGGGGTTCGCCATGCTTTCCGCCATGTAACCACCTCGTCATATATTGTTGTCAGTATTGTCCTATTTAATCCCATCGCTGACCACTTCCTGAACCACGCTTCTTTGAATGTAGCATCGTCTATTTTCGCCTTCCATTCGTCCTTTCTCCTATGACCTACCCTTGTGCTGAATGCTAGGTCTAAGGCGGCATTGCAGTACATGTTGACGGTCATGGGGTCTAGGCCTAGGGGTCTCAGCATACGCTTGATTTTCTGCCGTATGTATATGGCTAGCCCCCTATGAGCACCGTACTTAGTTAGCTTCCTACTCTTTGAAAAGTCGGTCATCTCCGTAGTGGTTGAGCGGAATAGGGTTGAGGAGAATGGGGACATAAACCTAGACACCTGCCTCCTAGCCCTGTGGTAGGCGAAGTGGAAAGCCCTGTGGGCGAATACCGTGTATGCTGGTCGGCTAAACCTGCCAGCGCCTAGTGGTGTTACCCCTATTATGAATCCAAACACTACTGTGTCAAGGCTGGGGATGTAGAGCTTCTGTCCACGCCACTCTATCTCTACGTATGTTACTCCGTCCTTAACGACCTTCTTGGGGAATTTGGTGTAGCCTAGGAGGTTGAATCCAAAGAAGAAGCCTTGCTCTAGTAAGGCCTCGCATAGGTCAATACGGTTAATGAGTGCATTAGCCATTCTTTCATCTTTTAGCATAGCTCGTATAGCCTCGGCTAGGGCTGGGTTCTGGCTGAACCCCGTAGTGAGTGGGGGTAGATGCGCGGAGTAATCAATGGTTTGTTGCTCTGGTGGTGGGTATTCTGGTTGTACTGGGGCGTAGATACACATGCCGTAGGTACCAATGCCGTACTGGCAGTAACCACCAAGAAACTGGTTCCATAATGTGCCTAGGAGGTTCTTGAAAAGCCACTCTAACGTCTTTTGCCAGTCTAGCAACCAGTTCTTGTCGAAGAACTCACCGTACCATTGGTCTACGAATTCACTAAATACTTCCTCAAGAGACAATTCCTCCACTACTTGCCATATGCCTTTGAGTAGTTGTTCTAGGTCTGGTAGGCCTAGGTCGAAATCCACTTGAAAGAGGGGGAATTCCGTTAGGCCTTTACCGAAATCAGCGCATAAAGAAAGGGCTAGGATAGTGTTGAGCATAGAGATGTAG
>QMZE01000115.1 GCA_003663025.1 Archaeoglobales archaeon | reverse complement strand
AGAATTTTTAACATGATGCCATGTTGAGAATTCAATTATTTATACACTAACAGGTGACAAATTTTTACAGAGCAAACACGGGATAATACTTAAAGTTTGTAAGATCCTTATACTTGTCAGTATCAAGCTTACCCCTCTCACCCCTCAACAACTTCTCAAGAACGTTTATAGCTCCCAATCTATTCAAAGGCTGGTTGTTGTTTCCACACTGATAGCTGTATGTGCACCTTGGACATCCATCAACCCTTCTACATTCACAGTTCTTCAAGACATCGTATGCAATCTCAAAAGCCCTGTTCAAACGCTTAAACAGTAACTTACTCAATCCACTCCCTCCAATCGTTGCATCGTAAACGAATATATCTCCATCTGGCGTAGAAATTCCACCCATGAACTGACTCCCACCTCCCGTCAATGCATCGCTCGATTCAATTAAGACGTGCTCCAAGGCGTGAAATGTTCCAGCATAGAAGTCTTCAAAATCCATGTGATCTGGGATTGGAGAGCTCAGTATAAAACCTTTTGTTGGAAAGGAGTAGCTTATTGGATCTATTTCAACGAAGTCTATCTTCTCCCTTGTAAATACATCTCTAACTATGTATGCGTAAACTGTCATGGTTATCTCAAAAGAACAGTATGCACAACCTTCATAAACCTCCTCAACATTTACAATCCTGGGAATTGATAGATAGAGTGGATCCGTAACTTCATTTCCATGTGAATGTTCTTCAAGGATTGCTCTCCTATCCTCCAAATCAAGCTCAACACATCTCAACCTCTCCCCATTGTGAATTATTATGCTACCTGGGAATAGTTCCTTTATTGCAATTGGAAGGTTCCTCTCACCAATAAACTTACCATCCTTAAACATCCTAACACTCTCACCAATCCCACGCATGTTGAGGTTCTTCAAAACATCTCCAGCATTTGAAGAAACCATGTAAATGTCTCCCACCTTTGTTATCAACCTCCTTTCCTCAAGCCTCCTTAAAACATCTCTCCACTCATCTTTAACGTTAATTAACGGTTTCTCCATACACATCGATAGTATCTGGTAGAACATGATAACATCGTTGTTCTTTTCAGCATAGCAGTGGAAGTCATCTTTGAAGTAGTCCTCTGGATTCAACCTGTAATAGTTACTTATCGCATCCTCATCCCTTAACAAGAGGATACCTATACTCTCCTGACCCTTCCTTCCAGCCCTTCCAACCCTCTGTAAGAACTGAGAGTAGCTAACAAGCTCAGAGATTACAACGTCAACATCTCCAATATCAATTCCAAGCTCAAGTGTTGGTGTCGATATGACCGTCTTTATCTTGCCTTCCCTAAAATCCCTCTCAACCTCCATCCTAACATCCCTTGGCAACCCACCCTTGTGAACAGCAACCCTCAATCCATCCCTCTTTAGAATCCATCCAATCGTCTCCACAGTCTTATAGGAGTTTCCAAAGACTATCATCTTCCTTCCATAGAGAGACCTTACAAGATCCCTTACAGCTGAGTATATAGAGTGTGTGTATCTCATTATGAAGTGTAGCTTTGACTTTCTATGCCTACCCTCAACAACATCAAACTCCCTCTCAAATATGTATTCTGCAAACTCCTTTGCATTTCCTATCGTTGCAGATGCACATGCAATCTGAAAATCTGAAAACCTCTCAAGTCTCTTGATGAGGTAGTGCATGTTTGAACCCAACAATCCAACGTAACTGTGAAGCTCATCCACAACAACAAAAACAAAATCTTTTGCAACCTCCCTAAACTCTGGAGTGTTTCTCAAGTGGTAATCCACCATGTCTGGGTTTGTAAGTATTACGTTTGCCTTACCACTTAAAACTTCTCTCCTCTCTCTCCAACTTGAATCTCCATCAAATCTCACAGCCTTTAAACCTAAAGATCTTGCGTAGAACTTTAACTTCATCTCCTGATCCTTTGCAAGTGCTTTTGTTGGATAGAATATCAGTCCAACACCACCCTCAGCGACCCTCTCAATTAGTGGAATTGAAAATGCTTCAGTCTTACCGAATCCAGTTGGAGCTATTATCACCACGTTTTTACCATCTCTAAGCTTTCTAATGGCTTCAAGTTGAAAAGGATATAACCTCTCTATACCCTTAAGTCTTAGGGAATCTTCAAGTTGTTTTGGAATTTTTGCCTCTTCAATTGGGATTGTAGGTAGAGGGTTCTCTGGATTGAAGATTTTGTAATAGACTATCTCATCCTCACAGTCAAATATAGGCTTCAGATTATCCCTATCCCCAGCCACACTTTTCAGTATATTCAGATTCCTTCCCCTAACACTGCAGACACATCTTATCCTCAACCTCCCACAGTTTGGACAGAACAAGTCTTCCACACTTTAAATTAGCGTCATGTAGAAATACCTTTTCACGTGAAGACTAACATGGATGACAGATGGCTCGAAATTCAAAGACTGAGGGAAATCGATTTCAATCTGATAAAGCCACACATCCCAAGGTTAATTGAGATTTTGAAGGAGAAGAGTATTGTCAGGAGGATTGCATTTGATATACTCCTTGAGATAAGTGAGAAAAATCCAAAAGTTCTCTTGGATTACGTTGAAGATTTGAAAGGACTGTTTGGTTGTGGATACGAATCTGTTTACTCTTCACTCTTATTGAGTAACTTGGCTTTGAGGTATCCAGATGTTGTAGATCGTGAGATTGTTGAAAATATATTTGGAATGCTTGAATTTGAGGAGTTTAGGAGGTATGCGATGCAATCACTCTCGAAGATTTGCATCGTCAAGCCCAAAGAGCTAACAAACTACATACCACGTTTGATAGAGCTAATAAAGGATGGGGACTTTCATGTTAGGTGGAACTCTGCAAAGATTCTTCTGAATTTGCTTTCAAAGAATCCCGAATACATCGATGAGATTGTAAAGATTGCTGAGGATAGGAATCTTAAACCTTCCGTTAGGGTTGTCGCTTACGTTATAGTTGAATTCTTGAGAGCTCAATCAGATCCCTCAACCTAACAACGGGTGGCATCTCCCTCTTGTGTTTGCTAACTTCAATCAGTCTCAAAACCCTCTCAACCTCCTCAAGGGTAACGTCAAACTTCTCATGTATCTCTTCGGGCTTGTAACCCCTCTCCAAAGCCTTTAGAATTGTATCGAGCTTTACATAAGTTATACCTAACTCTTCCTCATCTGTCTGTCCAATCCACAGACCAGCTGAAGGCTTTTTCTTGATGATTTTATCTGGCACCCCTAAATATCTTGCAAGCTCCCAGACTTCGGTCTTATACAGATCACCTATTGGGAGGAAATCAACTCCCCCATCACCGTATTTCGTATTTCCGCAGAATGTAAACTTTCCATTTCTCTCAACGAGTAGGTTGTGATAAGGTGGAACGTCTGGACACCAGACAATCCCCTTGTAGTAAACCTTTGATACACTCTCTGGATATATTGCTCCGTTAACGACTGTTATTAGATACACTCTCATGCCTTTGACAGTTGGTCTGATTGAAATCGTTGCTTGCATTCCCAACTTTGCAAATAGTTCCACCATATCGAGTGCCAGCTGACGTGAGATGGTTTGCTGACATCCATTGCTATCCACAAGACCTTTATAAAGCCAGAACAGCTTATCAGCTGGATACTTGAGGATCCATCTTGGTATCCTCTTGTCCCTTGCGTTGTTTCCACACTGTTTGAATACATCGCACAAAGCAATTCTGACAAATTGTCTGCAATCTTCTAAGGTGTTTATTATACTTTCACGAACTTTGTCACCTTTTGGGTAAATATTCCTTCCTTCATATATGTATTTACTGATGAATCTGCCACATTCATCCCTAAAGTTCAAGAATTCTGAATGGCTGAGTGTTGTCTCAACTTCACATCCTATGTAAAGACCCATGAGGTAGAAGATTTCTTTTGGTATGCACTTCGGGTAATACTTCGATGGCTCAACCTCTGAGAATTTGTATCCATCCCAAGGAGTTGGTATTGGTATGCTGTATCTCTTGTTCAGAAATTCAACTGCCTGTGTAAATGCAAGCATTCCACTCCTGACGACGAGCATTCTGTGATTTGGTGTTACGAGTAAATCTATTCCCCTACCCTTTATACTGATCATCTCACCTTCATAGTTGAAGGTGTAAACTTCCTTAACTGGAACTTCCTCAACCTTACCATTTGGATTGAGTGAAAATACAATGTCTCCAGGCTTTAAATCCTTATAAGTCTTTAAGCCTTCAGTCGTTAGCACCCTCGTCCTCTCATCGTAACAGAAATATCCTACCATAAGCTCGCTCTTGTTTCCAGTGCCAGCGACGAGGTAGTTTAACGTGTTTGCGTGATAGTAGTTTATGATCATCCTTATTCGGGGTTTTAAGTTTGCGATAGCTATATCACTACCTCTATCCAAGTTTTTCAAGAAAGATTCGATCATGGGGTCGATGTAGATGAGCTTATGTTTAATCCCCAAGATACTGCAAATACCCAAGGCATCCTCAACATCCTCCTCTCTCGTAATACCCTTCTCTGGCATTATCAAACCAAAGACCTTATCTTTGCCCAGAGCCCTAACACACAAGAATGCAGTAGTTGCACTGTCAACTCCACCACTCACACCAACCACGACACCCTTTGCATTTGCATCCTCAACAGTCTTGCGTATGAAATCAACTATCCTGCTGACGACTTTATCCCACATAGCTTTCACACTCCTTTTAAGGAACAGGAATATGCACAGAGTTACCTTATTTTTTCTACTTAAAGCTTCTTCTAAATGAGT
>QMZE01000114.1 GCA_003663025.1 Archaeoglobales archaeon | reverse complement strand
GATTGTTTTTATCAGTTAACTCAGAGGTAAGCTTTGCGGAAAAATGGATAAGAGAATTCTTGAATCTTGGTTAAGTTAGTTATGTCAGATACTATACACTCCAAAACCTGCCCCTTTCGGTGCTTCATTCTTTCACCACATCTGGGGCAGGTTTTAGTAGAATTACGAGGATTTAACAATCTTACATTAGCTTTATAGCTCATTAGAGATATTATCTGCTTCCAATTTTGTTTAGAGATCACTCTGTTATGCGTTTTTCTTTTAGTGAACATTCCCTGCTTTTCCAAGTTTTCAAATCCGTGTTCGTAACCCTTAAACTCATTAGTGAGCTTAGTCGTTAGCTTATGTAGGAAATCTTTAACTCTATTTTTATGTCGTTGAGAATACTTCAGCATTAATCTTTTAGTAGTTTTAGGCTTGGTTTTGCTCAAACTCTGGATTTTCCTTCTCAAGTTCTCGTAAGTTATGTGTAAGGTGTATAGAGGTTTTAAGCCCACTCTAACCCAACCCCTATCACAAAATCCGTCCATGCTAAGTAGATTTAAATCCCAAGCAATCTTCTTCTTTGTATTAGTTGAACTAACAGGTTTTCTGAACGTTATAACTAACTCATCTTCCTTGAGAATTAACTCTCCTAAATCGCAACCTTCAACCCTCTTCCTGAACCAAGCTTTTGATAGGTCAAATTCAAGATAAAGCTGGCGAGCTCTTATCGTGACGTTAATTCTCCAATCTCTGAATCTGTAAAGCGTTTCTTTTACTCTGACAAACTTCCTTTTTACTATAGGTTTATTCTTACTCCTCCTACCCTTGATGTAATTCCTTCTCCACGAGTTTAAGATTGAATAAGCTGTTTTTATCGCTGAATCTACGTAATGAGACGCATAATTCCAATCTTTAAGCAATCGATTTCTTAAAGTTCTTTTAAATTCTTTTTTTGGAATTATTGGAATTAACCTATTTCCCTTCCTTTTCCATTCTATGCCGTCCCAAATCGTATCTATCGCTCTTTGTAAAAGATACCTGTAGCTACTTAGGAATTTACCTACATCGTAATTATGCTTAATTTTATAGCTAACAATCCTGTATGAGCTTCTTTGCACCTCCTACCACCTTTTTATACTTGTAAGACCTCATCCCGTAAAGCTTACCAGCAAAATGGGATATTATCGTGATTAGATCTTCGATTAATTCTTCTCGTGGGGTCTTCTCTTCTTTATTTATCAATATTATTTCGGTTCCATAGCTCCTAAAGAATTCTTCTAGGATTTTAAATCCGAATCTTGTTAACCTGTCTGGATACGCTATAACGACCTTAGAAACTTCCTTGTTCATTACCATTTTTAGCAACTTCTTGAAATTTCTCCTATCTTCTTTCAACCCTGAACCAACATCTTTGAGAATTTCTATATCCCATCCTTTCTCCTTGGCGTAGCTTTTTATTAGTTCGATCTGCCTCTCCAAGTCGTCTTTTTGAGTATGTGATGAAACCCTCGCATAACCCATTATCTTCCTTTCTTTGTGAATTCCCAGAATCCTCTTTATTTCAGATTCTGGAACTCTCCTCTTTCCGCCTACAGTCCTAACGCACCTGATCTTTCCTTCTTTATCCCATCTCTGAATGGTTCTGACTGTAACTCCTAATAACTTTGATGCCTCTTTCATCGTGTATAGTCTTTCCATGTCTATCAACGTCTATATTTGTCTATTAAATATTTAACAGTTTCGCAAGGCTTAGCTTTCCCTCAACATATCGAGAACTTTTCGAAATTCTTGAAGAAGTGGATATATAAGTGAGGAGGAGCTAAAAGCTTTTAAACGCCTCGTATTCCTCAGAAACCTTATAGCTCACGAATACTACAGAATTTCGGAAAATAAACTGCCTGAAATGGTAAATATCCTTGAAAAATGCTCTGATTTTGTTAACAGAGTAAAGGGAGGCTGATAAGTTATGAACGTTATTAGAATTCCAAACGTTTCCAAGCTTCTGCCACAGAACTCCCCTTCCCAGACAACTATTTCTGATCGTTTTCACAGATTCACCTTACTATGACAATTCAGACTTCTTCTATGTCTGGCTTAAAAGGGCTATAGGCAATTTACATCCAGAGCTTTTCTCACTCTAACTCTAAAATCCAAGAAGCATACACTAATTATGTTGATGGTTTGAGGTAACGATAAGGTTTTGGAACAAGATAAAAGCTCATACAAATTAACACTCAAATTAGAGAATAACAAAAATGCCCCCGCCGGGATTTGAACCCGGGTCGAGGGTTCCGGAGACCCTCAGGATTTCCTCCTACCCCACGGGGGCTTCACGAAATATGAACGATGTTATATCGTATGCAACCTTGTCAGCATCGTTTGGAGGGACATCAAACGTTTTAATTGGTTTCAATATTTCAAGTATGCTTTCGGTTGTCACGTTCCAAGGTTTGGATTGCATGACATCCAATGCCATTCTGAACTCCTCACCCTTCATCAGTGCAACCTTTGCAGGTGCAACGGTTAAAACGAAATCTACATGACTTGATTCTAAAGTTGGTGATGATACATTGCTGTAAGACTCAATCAAAACTACATCATGCTCAATATTCCTTAAACACTCATCCGCAACCTTTATAGATCTCTCAAACATTCTGTTGAAGTCTCTGGATTTTAGGGGTTTCAAGACTTCGATGAGTTGATATACAATCTCTTTTAACGTTTTAGGTAGTAAGCTTAGAGAATCTTCAAAGACTATGTGATCGTGCAAAATCCTCATCATGGTGGGTATGTGAAACTTGATTGTATCTGTTCTCCAGAATATCCTCTCAAAATCTGGTGGGAATACGATTGAGATGACAGGACATGTAACCTTCAAATCCTCCTTGCAAACCTCATACAACCTCAGCATATCCTCACCAACGAGAAATCCAAACTCAAGACTTCTCTCAATGCATTCATACTGATACCATCCATTTATTCCACTTATTGGCTTTGAAAATCCAACGTCAAATCCTAGATCTCTCAGTATCTTCAGTAGAGATCTTGTAATTGTGGTCTTTCCTGAATCGTATGGTAGCAATCCATTTATCAGTATCCTCATACAGGAAGTGTTATATTTGCTGGAAACTTAACCTTGATTGTGAGGGAGGTTAAGCTATATACGGTTGAGGATTTGAAGAGAGATTTGGATAGGGGTTTGAGGGATGGAGAGGTTGCATTGAAGAAGTGGGAATCGATATTGAACGCCTTGAATGCCATTGAGCAGGTGAGCATTCAGATAACTTCATTCTGTCTGAAGTATCAGAAGTGTGAGGGTTGTCCAATCTTGAACTACGACTATCCCTGTGGACATCCATACGCAACGTTCACAATCTTCTATCAGGAGCTCAGGAAGGTGAGGGCTTTGGCTGAGAGGTTGTTTGCAATACTCAAGGCGATAGATGAGGAGGAAAAATACGTTTAATAAATCTCATCAATTCTCTTCTTTAGTATTTCTGCTGACCTCTTTAGCATTGATAACTCCTCATCACTTAAATCGTATTCGATTACCTCCTCAACACCCCCTCTACCAATTATAGCAGGAACACCAAGAGCTACACCTTCAATACCATACTCACCATCCAAAACTACACTCGTAGGTATCTCCTCCTTCCTATCCTCAAGGACTGCCCTAACCATCCTGTATATGCATATAGCAGGAGCGTAGAATGTTGCACCCTTCCTCCTTATTACCTCCATCGCAACCTTCCTAGTTTCACTCACAGCCCTCTCAAACTCCTCACATTCAATTTCAAATATGCTTTTGGGTGAGAACATTGAGTCTCCATGCTCACCTATCATGAAAACCCTCTCAAACCTGCAACCCATGGAAATCAACCTCTCCTTAAGCCTTACGGTGTCAAGTAAACTCCCCATACCAAACACTTCACTCCTGTCCTTACCAGTTTCCCTCCACATCACGTAAGTCATGACATCCAATGGGTTTGTGACTACGAGTATCTTGCTATCAAAAGCATGCACAACAATTTTTCTTGCAACATCCCTTATTATATCAGCATTCCTCCTAGTGAGATCCAACCTGCTCATCCCAGGCTTCCTGGCAATTCCTGCGGAAACAACTATCAGATCACAACCTCCAAGCAGTGAGTATTCACTACCCCCAACAATCTTGACGTATCTTTCAATTCCAACAGCTGCATGGGAGAGATCTATGGCCTCTCCAACGGCCAAATCTTCCACAATGTCAACCAAGACAACCTCTTCAAGATCCAGATGCTGAATGCATGTGAATGCTGTTGTAGATCCAATTCTCCCAACACCAACAAATCCCAGCTTCATAACTACCAGAACCAGAAAGCTAAACCTCCCTCAAGAATCTTGCAGTCAAACCCCTTGCTCTTTAGGAATCTGTATGATTCGTAGCTCCTGCTACCAATCTGACAAACAATGACAATCTCCTTTTTTGGCAAATCCTTGAATCTCTCCCTAAGCTCATCCTGAGGTATATGAATTACCCTCTCATCCTCTATCCTCTTCTTTTTGAACTCCTCCTCATTCCTTATGTCAAGTATCAAGAAGTCATCACCCCTCTCAATCTTCTCCTTCAAATCGAAGCATGAAATCGTCTCAAGTAATCCATCGATCTTGTTCCTTATAGTGTTTGCTGAATGTGTAAGTGTATCCATGGCTTGAGAGTATGGGGGTGCGTAGGATAGATCGAAGTTTGCAACATCTCTGACGTTTGCCTTCATCTGGATTGCTGAAGCAATTACATCCAACCTCTTGTCAACAACACCAAATCCAACAATCTG
>QMZE01000113.1 GCA_003663025.1 Archaeoglobales archaeon | reverse complement strand
CCCATAAACAATCACCCAATTTTAAGTCGGGCGGCTTTGCCTAATTTGCCTACCAGCGCCCATGCCTCTTCCGTTGGGCCACAGTCGCTCCTGCAGGTGGACCAGGACTCGAACCTGGAGCTTCGGGTTTGGAGCCCGACAGTTTACCATTCAACCTATCCACCCATCTTGCGGAAGGTGAGGGATTCGAACCCCCACGCCCTTTCGGGCGGCTACGGGTTAGCAACCCGACGCGATGCCATTCTGCCAACCTTCCATGGAGTCTCGGGGCGGACTCGAACCGCCGTGCTCCGGGTTGCAGCCGGGTACCTTGCCTCTCGGCCACCGAGACCTCAGAGGAGGACGTGGGACTCGAACCCACAACGGCTTCTACACCGCTACGCGCTTTCAAGGCGCGCTCCTCGTCCTGCCGGACGTCCTCCGTGGGGTGATCGGGGGGGCTCGAACCCACCGTAGCAGGGGCCACAACCCTGCGCCTGAACCACTCGGCTACGATCACCACAATCTGGCTGAGGATGAGGGACTCGAACCCCCACGCCGGTTTCCCGACGGCCACCGCTTTCGAGGCGGGCGCAATGCCAGTTCTGCCAATCCTCATCATCTTCTCCCTTGCGAACTTGAGTTCGCGGAGGAGGGTGGGAGATTCGAACTCCCAAACCACGTCACCGTGATCGACCCGGATTCCAACCGAGCTGCCTACCGTTAGCGCAACCCTCCTAGCACTCTCGCAAAACACAATCGCTCACCTTCTCGAAATCCGTGATCCCGCGATGAGCCTCCGCATGGTGATTTGGACACATCAAAAACATATTTCCTATCACGTACTTACCGCCATCCATGCCCGACACAAGACGATGCACATCCAGGGTCTTGCCGTAACCACACCCCTCTACCATGCAAACCTTCGTCCCGAACGTCTCCTCCAACAACACCCTCCGAGCATGAGCGCTGTTTCGAACAGAACCCTTCACCCGGGTAGCTCTCGGTCGATTCGCCACGCACTCCGGAGAGCAATATTTCTGCTCCCTTCTCTTCTTGTGGAAAGGCTCCCCACACGTCACGCACGGAACCGGAGGGTTTGTCTTGCCCTTCGCATAGCACTCCCGCGAGCAGTACGCGTGCTTGAGCGTTCTCCTTTGAATCGGCCTTCTGTAATATTCCTTTCCACATTGCTCACACGTCTCATTTGGCGTTCTCCCCATCGGTAAACCTCCTGCGTGGTAACTTAAATGCTACGCGGCAACGTAGCAACACGCAAAAGCGCCTTACCGACTCGGCCACACCCCCGTTACGGGCGTCGCGACCTAACTAAAAAGCAGGGATGAATAAAGATGCAGGGACGAACACCACAACCGGGCGGTCGTGGCGAAGGTAGCGATCGACTTCATGGGGGCTTTTACAATGATGCGCTTTTCCATTTTTCGTCTCCTGCCGCCCATGTTGAACGGCGGATACTGGAAAGTCAAGAAGAAAATCTCACTCGTCGCCTTCTCGCGGCCCCCTGTCCGGACCAACCGTCGCGTTCCCAGCGTGGTACTCCTCGGCCATCAGCAGCAAGGGAGCCCACTCCAGGTACTCGGCGCGCGTCCTCGGATCGTCGAAGAATTGCCTGAAGTCCCCGGGCGTGTAGGCGCTCACGTTCAGCAGATCATCGGCATCGCACACGACCTTCGTGTGGATCCAGTTGCTGACGTTCTTGTCCCAGTATTGCAACCCGTACGTCTGCCTCTTGCGGTGCCAGTGGAAGGTACACCTGCGCACGCGCTTCATGAACCTGACGACCTCCGCCAACTCTCCGGGGCCAGGGTTGCCGTAGGGGCGATACGTCTCCAGTTCCCGGTAGTCCCCCCTGCTCCGCCAGTCGTTCGCGCGGCGCTCGTTCTCCTTCTCAGCCTCCTTCTTCATCCAGACCAGTTCCTGGCCAACGGTGATCGATCCCACCTTCAGCGAGGCGTTCAGCCGCTTGCGATACGCCTCGAAGTCCGGCTTCTCTCCGGCGACCAAGGCGCGATCCTGGTCGAAGATCAGCCTCACGCCCGCGCGGAATCCATCGTCCGTCCAGATCTTCCAAGGCGGGTGCGGGTGGAACACCTCCGAGCGATCGAGGATCCCCTGCAGGACCATCACCACCCGGTTGTGCTCCTCGATCTGCTTCTCCATCTCCTTGACCATGTCGTCGTAGTAGAGGTCGCTCGGATCGAACGGGTGGTAACTGTAGAACATTCTCGGGCGAATCCCAGGCCACTTCAGCTCCCGCGCCTTCCGTTCCTCGTCCGTCTCGGCCGCATCCCACTCCGCGCTTTGCAATTCCCACTCGCGGACGTCACGCTCGTGTTTCTCCAACATCGCCGTGTACTCGTTGTCGGAGATGAAGTGCTCCACGCGCGAGGAGAACATCTTCGCCCACATCTTCTGCCCGCTGGAGATCAGCAACCGGTCGCTGTCGGGAAACAGCTTCTCCTGGAAGTCGATCTTGGTATTGACGCGCCATACCTGCTCACCGTTCCGGATGTAGAGGAATGTCGCGAAGTCCAGCTTCTGCAACTCGATCATCTCGATGAAGTCGGCGATGCTGTAGACCTCGCGATCCTTCTTCTTTCGCCGAACGCGGAAGGCAACAACGCACCGGGGGAACGGCAGGATCCTCTCGCGGTTCTCGTCGTCCACCATCCACTTATCGAAGTCGCCGATGTTCTTGAACGACATCCCCCCGGTCTTGTAGCGCGCGAGGCACTCCTCATCCATGTAGTGCCGCCGCTGCAGCAGCCTCACCGGCTCCGCCAGCTCGGCCGGTTCACCGTCGCGGATCTTCTCCGCCTCTTCGCTCAAACCCGCGTACAGATCGACAGCCAGAATCCGACGATCCACCCGCTCGATCATGTCGTTCATCTGGTCGCGCTGCATCTCCAGCGGGATCGTCTCCGCCTTCAGCCACATCGCCATGTTCTCGGTGGTCTTCTGGATCTCCTTGAACAGTCCTGGGATCTGATCCTTCTTCGCCTTGATCAGCGCATCCTTGTAGTCGGGCATCGGATCGCCGTTCCGGCAGGCCAGGGCCTCCGTCTCGGATCCTCCCGAGAGAGCAAGCGTCGGGGCAACCCCGAGCCGCGTCGTCAACAGTTGAACCTCCTCTGTCAGTTCCCCGATACGCTCCCGACACGACTCCGCGTTGTTCCGGATGATCTGCATGGCATCCGGCTCGAACTCGCACCGATCCCAGAAGTCGTCGAAGTGGATCCGCTCCTTGCCGCCATGCACGCTCGCGATCATGACGTAGTTCGTCCCGACGTGGGTGACACACCCGAGCCAGCGGTATTCCTCGTCAGCCTGCGTATCCCTGTTCCATCGCTTGTCCTTGACCCAGTACCACTTCCCGATGTCCGGATCGTCCTCGGACGGGCCTCGCGGCATCGTCCTCGCGTCGGATCCGTGAACAACAATATCGTCTGTCACAATGATCTCCTTGTCGGGATCTTCCCGACCATCAGGAATCAGTCAAGCGCCTTCAAGCCGGACAGCAGATCCTGCGTGTCCATGTCATCATCGTTCCAATACTGCAGCAGGATTTCCTGGTTTTTCTTCACGTACTCGACCAGCTTGCCGAGACTAGCAGATGGGATCTTTGGCCTGCGGGGCTTCTTGATTACCTCGGGATCCGCCCCGATTGAGACCACGACGACACTCTTCTTGTTCGCGTAGCCCTCCGGATATGACTTGATGCGCGGCCCGTGTCGCACACTCCCCTTGTGGCTGATCCAGATCCCGTACGGAAGCCCGGTCTTGGAGGGGCCGACATTCGCCATTTCATACAGGTTGTCCCCGCTGAGAAAATCGCGCAAATGTTCGATCAGATCACGCAGACCCATTCGGACCTCCTGACGCTATAATAAGGTGTTGTGCGCGTTTGTCAACTCTTGAAGCCGATGAGCCTGCCGATGTACCGCGCGTAGTTGTACCCCTCGGTTGAGACGAGGTAGATCGCCTTCGCCGGGCCGTGAAGGATGAAGACCGACGCCCCGGGATCCTCGTCGAAGTTGGTCGCAGCAGGAGACTTCGGCCAGTCGTCGTACACCTCCTCGCTGTCCCGCTCCGGCAGCTTCTTGAGGAGGGCCTGATCCTTCGCCGACAGCTGATCGACACGGATATGCGAAGCATCGCTCCACCTCGCACACTTCCTGTCCAACTGGTCCTCGATACTGTCCGGGAGCTGAATGCGCGACTCGAAGATGCTATCGACGTCCTCGGCCATCTTCTTCGCCGACTTCAGCTGCGCCTTCAGGCCCGCGATCTTGCGCTGCAGGCTCTTCTTCGCCGGAGACCCACGGTCCGAATTCTTCGCCTGGGAAGTCAGCGTCTGGATCCTTGTCTCCAGATCCCGGATGTGCTCCGGCGATCCGTACTGGGCATCCTTGCCCGAGGACAGCTTCACCGTCTTGGCCGCCTCCTCCATCCTGCTCTCGATCAGCTTTTTCATGGTGATCCTCCTACGACGTGACCATCTGCACGATGACGTCGTTCGACGGTGCCGTCGTTCCGGGCGTCCCGGGAGCAGTCACCACGGCGAACGAGAGCGTCGAGAAGTCGAGCCCGTCGGGGCAGACGATCTGGCGACGCTGGTTCACCGGCACCTTGAAGATGAAGTCCGGGTCCGTCGTCCCGACCGTCGGATCCGCGTCGTCGTAGATCTTCAGGTAAGCGACGTCCGACGGGTTGTTCCGGTTGTCGATGTCCAGCATGTAGATCGTTCCGGAGGTTCCGGTCACGTCCGTGTTCGGGGTCGCCCCCGCCTGTGTCTCTTTG
>QMZE01000112.1 GCA_003663025.1 Archaeoglobales archaeon | reverse complement strand
GTAGAGTAGTGCAGCTGTCCTTGGTGCATAGCCGAACCGTGGCAGGAACCGTCTCTCAGCTGGAATGTGCTGCCCGCCCAGCTGTCGTCTCGGTAAGAGGTAGCCCTGTCCAAAGCCTATCTGCTGGCCCCAGCGAGGTCTCGGCATTGTGTCTGTTCTCGGTCTGGCTACGTCACCAAATTGTCGCCTCAGGCTGGCATAGCGGATGAAATCTCTCAGGTTGCCGCTTGTTTGTGGCGTCTGTCTCGGAGCCTCGCCAAGCAGTGCCATCTGTTGTCTTTCACGCTGTAATGCGGCTCTTCGTTTCGCCTGAGCACGGTACTCGCCAGGTATCTCCCAGCGAGGTCGGTAATAAGCCAATCGAATCACCTGCCTTTACGCCTGTGTCTCAGTAGTGCCTGATGTCGTCTCTTGTGCACTCGCTCTGGCAGTCGTTTGACATTCTTTGTCGCTCTTAACCATTCTTCGAATGTTCGTTTCGATATTTCGCCTCTCTTGACTGCAGCTGCCATCCATCTGAGCTGTGCTTTCGACCTGAACGGCATACGGCCATCACCTTACAGCCTGCAGTGCACGTCGCCTCTTTGCGAGTCGTGCCTTCTCTGGATTGCTGCCCAGCTTGCGCATAAGTGCCGCTCTTCCGTGTGTACGGGAATAAGCTGCACGGGCAGCCGTTTCTCGCTTACCGTATTTCTCCCGTGATCTGATGCCGATAATGGCACCTGGATTTCTGACTTTGCCCTCCAGCTGTCTTCTCATTGCCGGTGCACCGATGTACGCCATTTACATCACCTTCTCACGCTTGAAGATGAGATAATCACCTGCTCCACCTGGAAATCGCATCATCATGTGTGGTTCCCAGCCCTTCTCACCGAACTGGTCTAAGAGTCGCTTGAAATCCTCACGCTGTTTGCCGTAGCTTTCAGGGATGACTATGGGCAGCCCTTCCTCATCGACCACACCTCTTTTACCCGTGACTACGAAGCCCACCCAGACAGGCTTGTACTCGTACTGTGCAAGTATCTCTGGCTCGTTCTTGCCCTTTGACGCCATCACTCGATACCTCCTGCTTGTGGCGGTTGTCCTTGTGGAGCTGGCATTGCCGCTCCGAGTTGCTGTTTGAGCTGCTCATTCTCCTGCTGTAGCTGCATGAGCTGTTCCTGGAGATTGCGCTGTGCAGAGACCTCCTCCTTGAGCTTGTCGGGATTCGGCACATCGGCGGCATCTATCAAGACCTCGTCAGGGACTGGCACACCTCTCTGCTCGGGTGGAGGTGCCGCTGTTAAGTCCATGAGCTTCTTAAACTCCTCAGCCTTCTTAAGCACTCTCGCTGATTCGCTGATGATGCGAAGATCCTTCTTGCCCATAAGATCATCGGGCTGCAGGAATACCGATTGCGGGCTACCGTAAGGACCGAGTATTCGAAGTTCAATCCCCGTATTCGCATACAGCTGTTGCATGATGGAAAGCATCTGATAACCCAGCTCAGCCTTTGCGGCATAGTTTTCCCGCTCGATCTGGCGTATTCTCTGCATCGCCTGTTCAAGCATGCCCTCCACGGCAACACCCGCTGTACCCGCCTTGATGCTACCAGCCATGATTGCTTCGTTGACACCGATCAAGTCCTGCATCATCTCCTTGTATTCAGCTGCACGCCTGAACGCTTCAGGCGGTAGCACTGGTAGATTCAACCATGTCGGCGGATGCGCCTGTGCTACGTAGGGGATCTTCACCAGTGGCGCTATCGCAAGCTTCTTAACGTCGATGCTGCCTTCCTCGAAGATTAGCGGAGGTCCCTTAAACAGATTCATGTAGTCGAATATCTGTGCATGCGCCTTATTAAAAGCAAGCTGAACAGGAATGATTATATCGAATATACCGAAACCTTGGGCTCTACCAGGTATGGCATTCACAACGAAGAATATGAAGGGGAACTTGTTGTGTGCGAAGGGATATGGCTTGTCATCCGCAAGTCCTGAGCCCCGTACCTCCAGCAGGTGCTCGTCAACCTTGGTCACACAAACCATACCGCTCGGAGCGCTGGAATCTCGCATGTAGATCTCACTCACCATCACACGGCGAGTATCGTAGAAGCGGTCAGGAGCTTCGGGCACCTTTATCCAGCTGCCACTCGTATTAGCGCTGGAACCAGCCGCATTTGCCTGTGGTAGCCACTCGTCATGTGTCGTTCCGGTCGCCGTATCGACCGTTCGGTAACGCCAGGGGGCAATGTCCTCCTTCTTGACCGTCGGCAGGGCATCGATCCGATCTCTCAGGTGCGGATACCAGCGTTTGAGTCTGCGAACCGAGACCATGTGTCGATGGATCACGTATTCGGCAGTTTCCATGACCTCGATTGGATCGGCAGTCCAGGTGGCATTGGGGTCAATTAGCACTTCATCAGGACCAAGGACAGCGACATCGAGGTCACCGTACATCCTCGTGTATTGTTTGCCATTCGGGGTCATAACAGGTGCTTCCCAAGTCTTGAATGGGTTTATGTAGGGCTTGAGGAACGCATGCCCAAAGATGAGCGCACGGGACAGCAGGTTCATCATGCGGTTATCCATGCGCAGGTCATCCCACTTCCAGCGGACGAGCTTATAGACTCGTTCGACACGGCTCATGCCTGTCTTGTCGGGCTCGTAATCGTCTGGACTGTAGCCCTGTACGGCAAGCTTCGAGGGTGTATCCGTAAGCAGCGACAGATACCAGTGGTGCGCCTGGCGACAATAGTTAGCCACAAATGGAGTCTGCCAGTCTTCAAGCGGAATGCCCGACCAGTGATCATTCATAAACATTTTATGCCGTGTATCGAGCACATTCTTGAGCTGCTTGTTGAAATGATCGAGTGCTTCTCGCTCCATCTCTTTTGCGTTATCCAGTAGCCGCTGGTGTTCAGCCGTCAGGTACTGTTCGTTCAAGAGCTACCCTCCTAACATGCAAGCCAGTGCCGCTTCTTCTGTTTCTTGCCCTCGATGACCTCTTCCTGCCAGCCCGTTCCAATTACGAGCTTTGGTGCGTTCTTGGGTTCATCTCGTTTGAACTTGATGAGCTGCATGAGGTTGTTACGAGCGCCATAGCCTAGCGCATCAAAGAGGTGCACGACTTCGGTCTTATCTATCTGATCCGAATCCTGCTTTCGTCGGTAGAGTCCAAGAAAGCCAGTAAGGAGCTTTCGGCAGAGCACAGGGTCAAGCACGAGCGCTGGCTCACCGTTCTGGACTCGATTACCTATCAGGTGATTGAGGAGTGCGATACGCTCCTCAGGGCTACTCTTCTGGTAGCGTGGCGCAATACCGAAGGAGCCCAGAATCTTAACAGGTGTGTTGCCCTGACTTGCCGCCTTACGGGTCTTACCCTCGATATCGATCTCATCCCAGAAGTCATAGCCATCATATTCGGTTTCGCTTATATGTTTGACCTTTTGAACCAGTACCGCAAAGTCACTGTTAAAGGTCTCCACTTCTCGTAGAATCCTCAGTTGCGGCAATCCCTTCTCAAACGGTACTATCTGCATGAAGACACATGCGGAGACACACCAGCCAGGATCCCAGCCACGTATGATGTTGATACCCTCGACGGGATATATTCGGTTTGCCGCATGTATCTCGGTACGGAAGTCTGGGAAGATTGCCTTACCCACGTGCGAGTACGGGTCACCTTCCATCTCACGGTTCCAGGTTGCTCGATCCATCGTCTTCCGAACGGTCTCAAACCATTGCTTCCCCCGTTCGGTTGATGGGTCTTTATCAGGATCACTTGTGTAGTGCATGACGTAACGATCGTCTATGCCGAGGTCTTTATAGATCACGGCGAATCCGTTACCGGGATTCCGCTTGATTGTGAGAACTCTCAGTTGTTTAGTCGAACTTGTCATGAGCTAACCTGTATGCGAAATTGAGTCCCATATAGGTGAACAACGTCACATACCTTCCCGTATCCCCGAGGAGTGGCATAATAGCCGCAAAGCCAGCCTCCCCATACTGCTGGCGGGCAAGCTCGTCGTCGAGGACACCCGTGGCTGTGTAGCCTGCAGGTGCTTCCCCCTCCATCGACATCGCCCTTATCTCTGCATCGTTTTCGACAAACTCCAGCACGAGGTTCCGTTTGGTCGGTGCTTTGTATCGGGGTCTCACACAGTCTGGTAGCTGTTTCAGTATGAACTCTGCTCTCCATAGCAGTCCTAACCTACCCACACCTGAATGTTCTCGATCGATTGACTTAAACAGGGTGAACCTTCCACGATGTCGGATAGAATCCCACACAAAACATGTAACGGCCCACCAAGTACATAGCATCTGCCGAGACTTCGGAACAACAAGTAGCCGTTCCGTGATGAATGCATGGTTGAGGTCTCGGAGGTACTCTTTGTCGGGGAAATGCTTAACTGGCCGCTTCTCATCGAGTGGGTCGAAGGTTTTTGCGAATTCGAACATGAAGATGTTGAGACTCTCTTCTTCATCCGGTGTCGTCAACATCCTCTCCCAGCGTCTCATCTGGAGCGCTTCCAGCTTCTGACGCTTGAGCAGTAGCAGTTGATGTTTGATCCGTTCCGCCTTGTAGTCTTGCAAGTTCCTCCTCCAACCTCTTTTCCTCTTCTTCTATCGCCTTAGGGTCATGCAATACGCCCTTAGCCCCTTTTGCATTTGCCCAGGCTTCAAAGAGCTTGTGTGCATGTTCAAGGGCAAAGACACCGGAGGCAAGCCGCTGTTTCGGTGATAGCCGTGCCATGTGCTTCTCGGTGAGTTTCCTCTGGCTCTCGATCAGGTCTATGCCGATTTGCCTCAGGGCTATACCCATGATCTTCAAGGGCTCGGGCGAGGTC
>QMZE01000111.1 GCA_003663025.1 Archaeoglobales archaeon | reverse complement strand
CTCTTAAATAATCCAGATTCTAATGCTATCTCCTCTAATCCCTCTAACTTCTCCCTTAAATCCATAATATAGTAAATTATTACTACCTCATATAAATCTTTCTGTTAAAGGGTCAGCACAACTACTGTAACAGAAAATTTTAAAACTTCTTAAGTGGTTTAGCTCATCACAAACGATTTAAATGTAAATCAATACATTGATCGATGGCACTCGAATCACTTAAGGAGGTTGTTAGGAAGATAACAAGATCTACAACCATAGATAAATCTCTCGTTGAAGAAATTGTCAGAGACATTCAAAGGGCTTTGATAAAGGCTGATGTAAACGTTAGACACGTTAAGGAGATAAGCGATGCAATAAAGAAGAGGGCGTTGAGTGAAGAGGTTTTGGAAGGATTGAGTCCAAAGGAACACATAATAAAGATAGTTTACGAGGAACTACTTAAGGGTATAGGTGAAGGTTTGGATATCCCACTAAAAAAATCAAAGATAATGCTTGTAGGATTGCAGGGTGGTGGCAAGACTACGACAACCGTCAAGTTGGCCAAATACTTCAAGGATAGAGGTTTGAGGACTGCAGTTGTATGTGCAGATACCTGGCGTCCAGCAGCATACGATCAGCTTAAACAGTTAGCTGAAAGCTATGGAATATCTTTTTACGGCGAAAAAGATGGTAAGAATGCTGTTAAGATTGTTGAAGATGCTCTAAAGGTCCTTAAGGATTACGACATGGTTGTCATAGATACCGCCGGGAGGCATGCTTTGGAGAAGGAACTGATCGATGAGATGGTTGAGATTGCAAGGGTTACAAATCCAGATTACAAGCTTTTAGTTTTGGATGCTGCGATTGGACAACTTGCATCAAAGCAGGCTAAGGCTTTCCACGATGCCATAGGTATAGATGGAATCATAATAACGAAGTTTGATGGAACTGCAAAGGGAGGTGGTGCATTGTCTGCTGCAAGGGAGATTGGAATTCCAATTGCCTTCATTGGAGTTGGCGAGAAGGTTGAGGATTTTGAGAGATTTGATCCTGCTGGATTTGTTTCAAGATTGCTTGGAATGGGTGACGTTAGGGCTTTGATGGAGAAGGTTGAGAGAATTGCAAGAGAAGAGAAACTTGAGCCTGAGAAATTCCTAAAGGGAACGTTTACACTTAAAGAGGTCTATAGACAAATTGAAGCTATGCAGAAGATGGGTCCAATCAAAAAGATTTTTGAGCTTTTGCCATTTGGATTTGGGTTGAAGGTTGATGAAAACGTTATGGAGATGACTCAGGAGAAGATGAAGAAGTTTAAGGTGATAATGGATTCCATGACAGAGGAGGAGCTTACAAATCCAAAGATAATAGATTCATCTCGAATAAGGAGGATTGCAATTGGAAGTGGAACCACACCTCAGGATGTCAAGGAGCTTTTGAAGTATTACAGGACTATGAAGAACGTCATGAAGAAGATGAAGAAACTTGAGAAGGGTAAGTTACCTTTGAAGTTTAAGTTTGGGATCTGAGCAGAATGTGGGGAATATGGAGTTTGGTATAGAACTCATGCCAAATTTAAGGGTTCATGAGCTTGAATACTATGCAAGACTTTCAGAGGAGAGTGGATTTAGATATTTGTGGGTGACAGATCACTATAACAACAGGAATGCCTTCGTAGTCCTTTCAGCATTGGTAAGATGCACATCCAATATCAAGGTTGGTGTTGGAATAACAAATCCCTTTCACATGAATCCAGCAGTCATATCTTCTGCGATAGCTACGATAGATGAGATGAGTGGAGGTAGGGCTGTGCTTGGTATTGGAGCTGGAGATCTTTTTACACTGAGAAGTATTGGAATTGAGAGAAGGAAACCCCTGAAAAGGGTTGGAGAGGCAATTTACATCATAAGGAAGCTTTTAAATGGGGAAACTGTCAATTTCGATGGAGAGATATTTAAGTTTAGAGGTGCAAAACTCTCTTTTAAATCCAGATGTGTTCCTATATACGTTGGAGCTCAGAGGGAGAGGATGGTAAGGTTGGCTTCGGATATTGGTGATGGTCTGATTTTGAATGCATCTCATCCAAAGGATGTTGAGTTTGCATTGAAAAACGTTGAGCTTAGGGAGGGATTTGACTTTGCTGTCTGTTCATCCTTCAGTATAGATAAGAGTAGGGAGAGGGCAATTCAGAATGCAAAGGTAGTTGTTGCATTCATAGTTTCAAGTTCTCCTCCTGAGGTTTTGGAGAGGCATGGAATAGATTACGAATCTGTAAGATCGGTAAGCTTGGCTTTGAGGGATGCGTTTGAAAGTGGTAACTGGAGGTGTGTTGTTGATGTTGTGAGTGACGAGATGGTTGAGGAGTTTTCCATAAGTGGAACGATTGATGATGTTATTGAAAGGATTGAAAGTTTGGAGAAGTTGGGAGTTACTCAAATTGTCGTTGGAAGTCCAATTGGAAGAGAAAAGTCCAAAGTCATAAGGATGATAGGAGATCAGATTATACCTCACTTCCAAAAGGGAGATTAACAAATATCTGAAGATACATACATGAGGGTTGGAATTGCAAAGTTGGGTGCGATGGGTTCATCGATACTACTTGAATACTGTTTAAATGAGGTTGCAATGAGGGAAGACTTTGAGACTTTTGTAGTTTCATCTGGATCTAGGATAGATTTAAGGATCATAGATGAGATTGAAAGGGGAGAGTTTGATCTCAAGATTGTAGCCTGTCCAGATGCTGAGAGAAATCTGAAGAGAAAAATAACTGGAAGGGTTGTTGTTGTCACCGATAGGGCA
Source organism: Archaeoglobales archaeon (assembly GCA_003663025.1). Lineage (GTDB taxonomy): Archaea > Halobacteriota > Archaeoglobi > Archaeoglobales > Archaeoglobaceae > Archaeoglobus_B. The sequence goes on along the minus strand of QMZE01000111.1, from coordinate 2,055 downwards.
AGTGAGGATTGGCTTGAGAGTGTCGATTGGGGATACATAGTTGTAAAGGCGGACTCCATGATAGGTGCCAGAATGGAGTTTCTAGACCCTACCGAGATGGTTCTATACAACTCTGACATACTGAAGGTTTTAGCTGTGACTGGTGTTTACAGGTTGTTGCAGTTTGAGATAGAAAGAGCTTTGAGGGGAGATTACCTTCCAAGGGTTGTTGTTGATTTTGATAAGGCTTTGGAGTATGCTGGATTTTCAAATCCCTATGCCAAGGCAAAGGCTATTGCCAGTTACATAATAGCGGAGGAAGTTTCCAAGATAACCAGGAGAGCATGCTTTCACGAGAGAGATCTTGAGAGGTTTACAACTCTCTGTGCTGCAGCACATGAGATGATGAGGGTTGCTGGAATTCTTGCAGACTCTGCAAGAGAAGTTGAGAAGTCAAATGACACAGTCCTGAGAACTCCACATTCAAGATACGGTGATATTCTGAGCAAGACCAGACTTTACGACCTTCCCAGGTAAAAATTTTTATTCAAACTTTTAACATTGAGCATGCTCACACCGTTTGAGGTTAAGATTCTCCAGTCACTTGAGGAGGATAGAGAATACAGGTTGGATGAGGCTGAAAGGGTTGCAAAGATTAGTAGGGATGCAATTATCAAAGGTGCATATCTTCTAAAGGAGAAGGGGTATGCTGAGGTTAGGGAGGTTGTAAGGAAGATCTACAGGTTGACAGAGGAAGGTAGGGAATATTTGGAGAGGGGGTTGCCCGAGGAGGAACTCTTTGAATTTCTCAAAGATAAGGGAGAGTTTGATTTAGATGAACTTGAGAAGTTTTTTGACAAGAGGAAGATTGGTATAGCATTAGGTTGGTTGAGGAGGAGAGGTGTTGTTGAGATTGTGAATGGTAAGATTGTTGTTGTTGGTGATGCCAAATTTGAGGAGAGGGATTATCTAAGGCTTGTAGCTGATGGAAAATTTGAGCGGATCCCCAAAAGTTCTTTGAAGGAACTCAGGAGGAGGAGGTTGATTGATGAGGAGGAGAGGAAGGAGATATACATCAAGATTTTGAAGAAACCATCTGTTAAGATTAAGGGTATCGTTACAGATCTAACTCCAGAGATGATAATTTCTGGATCTTGGAGGGATAAGGAATTTTTAAGATACGATGTGAAGATTCCCTCAAAGGATATTTACGGTGGCAAGGTTCATCCCTATGAGAGGATAATAAGGGAGTGTAGGAGGATATTTTTGGAGATGGGTTTTAGGGAGATAAAGGGTAACTACGTTCAACCAGCATTCTGGAATTTCGATGCACTCTTCCAACCTCAGGATCATCCAGCAAGGGATCTTCAAGACACTTTCTACATAGATGAGTTTGTGAAGATTTCTGAGGATTTGGTTGAGAAGGTTAAGTTGACTCATGAGAAAGGTTGGATAACGGGTTCAACTGGTTGGGGAGGTTCGTGGGATGTTAGGAAGGCTGAGCAATTAGTCTTAAGGACACACACAACAGCTGTAACAATCAAATACCTTGCAGAGAACCCAGAACCACCTCAAAAGGCATTCTGTATAGATAGGGTTTACAGGAGAGAGGCGATAGATCCAACACACCTACCAGAGTTTGATCAGCTTGAGGGAGTTGTTTTAGATAGAGATGTTGGATTTTCCCATCTTTTGGGATTGCTTAAGGAGTTCTTTTCAAAGATGGGATTTGAAAACGTTCGATTTAGACCAGGTTACTTCCCATACACTGAGCCAAGTGTTGAGCCTGAGGTTTACGTTGAGGGTTTGGGATGGGTTGAGCTTGGGGGTGCAGGTGTATTTAGGAGAGAAGTTACGGAGCCTTTGGGTATTAGGGGTAAGGTTTTAGCCTGGGGTTTGGGAATTGGGAGGTTGGCTATGTTGAAGTTGGGGTTGAAGGATCTCAGGAGGTTGTATCTTCCAGACATAGGATGGTTGAGGAGGATGCCAGCCATCAAAAAATCCAAGTGTTAACGTTGCAATTTTTCAATCTCTGAGTTTAGTTTGTTCAGGCATAGTTAAATGCTTTAACAAGTG
>QMZE01000110.1 GCA_003663025.1 Archaeoglobales archaeon | reverse complement strand
TAGGTCTATGGAGGTTTGCAAGTTGAACAGATGGCTAAAGGAGATATATCCAAAAATAGTTGAGGATTTGAAGATTGATCCAAGAATGGATGAACTCTCAGCCAAACTGATGTATGAGCTTGGAAGGGAGAAGCTACTCGATGTTAGCATCCTCAACTTAAAGGGTAAGAGGGTGGTGGTAGTTGGAGGTGCGATAAAGAGAGAAGATCTGAGGAATTTGAAAGATTACGACGTGATTATAACTTCTGGAAAGAGCATACTAAAGGTCATAGACATCCTCACACCAGACATCCACGTCACGGATATGGAGGAGGATGATGATTTGTTGGTGAAGCTTGAAAGGAGAGGTTGCATACTCGTTTTGCACGCCCACGGTGACAACATAGATAGAGTTAGATCTGTCGTTCCAAAACTTAGGAGATTTGTTGCTACAACTCAGGTCAAGCCATTTGACAAAGTTTACAATTTTCTTGGATTTACAGATGGGGATAGGGCTGTCTTAATTGCCAAAAGACTTGGTGCAAAATCCATAAAGCTTTTGGGATTTGATTTCAAAAAGGCAGAGGGTATAAAGCTAAAGAAGTTGAAGTGGGCTGAGTTCATACTTAGATCTGAGGGTGTAATTTAAAAAGGGTTTACCATGAATAACTTTATGAAAATTGGGATAATTGGTGCTGGATTGTCAGGTTTATCTTTAGCTTTCATGCTCAAGGAGTACGATGTTGACGTTTTTGAGGCGAGTGATAGGGTGGGTGGTTTACTTAAGAGTGAAAGTATAGATGGTTACACATTTGACATTGGTGGATCACACATACTATTTTCAAAGGATCGTAAAGTTTTAGATGAGATGTTGAGAGTGGTTGGTTCAGTTTTGAAGCATAGGAGGAGGACATACATACACTACAAAGGAAATTTCATAAAGTATCCATTTGAAAACGGCATATACATGCTTTCAAAGGAGGAGAGGTTTGAGATACTGATAGATTTCTTTAAGAACGTTTTGAAGAGGGAAAGGGGAGAATTGAAAAAACCATCAAATCTCCTTGAGTGGTTTTATTACGTATTTGGAAGAGCAATAACTGAGAAGTATCTAAAACCCTACAACGAAAAACTTTGGAAGAGAGATTTAAGGGAAATTTCGCTCGAATGGGTTGATAACAGGATTCCAAATCCACCAATTGAAGATGTATTTAAGTCGTGCGTTGGAATTCCAACTGAAGGATACAAGCATCAGCTCACATTTTATTATCCTTTGAAGGGGGGAATAGAGATGTTGATAAGGGGAATTTTAAGAAGGATTGAACATCCAATATGGACTGAAAGAAGGATTGAAAGTGTAAGTTTAGAGGATGGCAAAGTGATTCTGAACGGTGAGCATGAATTCGATCTTGTTGTATCTACCGCACCTATAGATTTGACAGTTAGACTTTTCAAGGATTGGAAGGATGTTGAGGGTCTCATCGATCTCTTGGATTACAATTCTTTGACGGTTGTTGGATTGGGTGTCAGAGGTAAAACTCCAAATTTTCATTGGGTTTACGTTCCAGACGAAGACATAGTTTTTCACAGGGTTGCATTCCTCCACAACTACAGTCCAAACATGTGTCCTGAGAATAGATCAAACATCATAGTTGAGATTTCAAGGAGACCAGATGAAAAATCCAAGAATTTGATTGAAGATGTTCTGGATGGTTTGAGGAGGATGGGATTCGATTTCGATGTTGAAGTTTGTGGAATTTGGAATTGGGATTACGCCTACATAGTTTACAACCACAGTTACAGAGATGTTACAAACGTTCTTAGAAAATTTCTCATTGAAAGGAAGGTAATACCTTTTGGTAGGTTTGGTTTCTGGGAATATTTAAACATGGATGCGGTTTGGAAGAGTGCAAAGGATTTTGTTTGGAGGTTGACAGATGAAGGCTATCGTTGTAATACTTAACAAGAACAATGCTGAAAGTTTGGAGAGGTGTCTCAAATCACTCGTAAATCAAAAGGCTGAGGTTGGTAGAGATTTTGATGTTCTAGTTTTGGATGGTGCTTCAACCGACAACTCAAGGGATGTTGCCTTGAAGTTCTCAAGTTACGGTGTAATTTTTAAGGTTCAGGATAGGCTTGGTGGGACGGGTTTTGCAAGGATTGAAGGTTGTATGCATGCTTTAAAGTTTGGATACGATGTTGTTGTATGGGGCGATTCTGAAAACGTCTATGATAGGGAATACATTTCTAAAATTTTGGAGAAGTTAAAGGATTTTGATGCTGTTGGGGGAATTCCAACCTTTGAGGGTAGCTTCTTTGATCATGCATTTGCCTGGTATCATGCAATTCACATCCTAATTCCAAACCTACACAAATTTCATCTACCAGGAAACAACAAGGCTGAAAAGACTTGGATCTACAAGGAAGTTATGTATCCACCAAGTGTGAGAGCTGAGGATTACGGTTTCAGTTTACTTATCTTGAAGAAGGGTATCAAGTTAAAGCAGACTTTCACAGATGCCTTTGTTCAAGTTTCAACTCCAAAGAAATTTAGAGAAGTGATTATGTGGCAAGATGCAAGGGCTAAGGGTGTAGCTCAGGCTTTGAGGTTTGTGGGATTCAAACCTTACGATGTCGCTGCTTGGTCAATGATTTCAATTTTACTTTTGATTTTCTCACTTTTATCCCTCATAAATCCAATACCAATTTGCATATACCTAATTTCACTAACATCGCTATCGATTTATCTTGGTGTTAGATCGAAAAGGTTTATTAAAAATTTTAAGTGGATCTACGTATCCTCACCTCTGGTGGGTATCATAATTCATTCACTATATTCAATAAAAACTTTAATATACTATATGAGGTGGTCAAATGAGAGATTTGGTTAAGGCAACTTTGGCGATTGCAATAAGTTTACTAACGATAGTTGCAATATTCAAGGTTACCAACGTTCAGATAACAATAGATATTGAAAAACTCGACATACGATATCTACTTGTAGCCTTACTTTTGCAACTCTCGTTCTGGTTTTTGTGGGCATTAAGACTGAAGTTGATTACAGGTGCATTGGGTAAGGAAATAAACTACTCATACTCATTCAAGGTTACACTCTCAAGCATGTTCTTCGCTGCAATAACACCATCTTCAGCTGGAGGTGAACCTGTGAGAGTTAAACTCATAGGTGACGTATGTGGAAGTTATGGAAAATCTTCTGCAGTTGTCCTAATTGAGAGGCTTTTGGATGCAATTTTCTTTGCAATATCACTACCAATATTTTTAATATTAACGGACTTTGCAGTTGGATTTGGATTTAGAGTTGCCGGTATATTCACAATCTTTTTGATTCTATTTTTGCTGGTAATATATCTACTCTTTGAAGATCCAGAGAGACTTGAAAGGTTTATCGTCGATTTCAATAAAAAATTTTTGATAATTTTTTTAAAGGATAGGGTTGAGAGAATAACCGAGAAAATGATAGGTGAAGCCAAGAGTTTTAGGATGGCACTCATAGAGTTTGTAAGAGCTAAGAAGACAGTTACTATTACATTCATTACAGTGGTGATGTGGATGTTGGGATTTCTAATACCATCATTCATACTTCTAGCCATGAGATGCGATCCATACTACCTACTATCCATAACGTCACAGCTGATAATAGTCGTAGTCTCCCTAATACCCCTGACACCTGGAAGTAGTGGAATAGCTGAGGGTAGTATGGCTTACCTTTATTCAAACTTCGTTCCACAAAGCGTATTGGGCATTTTGGTTGCAATCTGGAGGTTTATAACTTACTACACAAACCTGTTTTTGGGTTTTGTATTTAGCTTGAGTGTGAGTAGGAGAACTTATGCTATGGGATCAATAGATTAACGATCTTTTGTCAATTGGTGATGTAACGTTCATCAGATTGGATAGGGAGCTGTGTGTCCACTCAAGGAGAAAAGCAAGACATATGTCCACTTTGTGCGAAAATTTTGTTTAAGTGGACACATCCTCCAAGCTGAACATGTTAACTCAAATGCATTATACATAAACGAAATCCAGCATTTAACGGGATTTTTTGTAATAGAGCGAAAGAAGATTTTTAGCTGAAAACATCCAAACATCTTTTTTCGAAACCCTTCAAACTAGATTTAAACCCTTAAGAGCTTTAGCCATGGAGCCTTGTCTATAATGAATTTCGGCTACTTTAGAACTTCTTTGTGCAGTTACCTCGTCGTATAGACTCTCATCAGAATCAAATAGTTTCTCTCAATAGCTGAATAAACGTAGTACCTTTTATTTGCCTTAACTGTTTTATTGTTAAGTTCCTTGGCTTTTTCTCCGTAGTAAAATCTCTCTTCTATATCCATCTCCTCACAGCATTGTATGAAATGGAATACAATTCGGATAGGATCTTGGTAATTCTCCTGAAATTAAATTGCTCATTTCTTCCAAATCTTTTACCAGATTCCTTATCTTCTTTATTTTTAGACTTTAAAATTTTAAATCACATACATTTTAAAATCTGCAAATAAAAAAAATTAAGTCCCCAATGATTTTCTCAGGGCAAGAATTAAGGCTATTACTGCTAAAACAAACTCAAATCCAGGAGTAGATTTCTTTGCTGTTTCCACAGGCTTCTTTGGTGTCGTCATTTCAATGGGCTTCTTTGGTAATGTTGTCGGTGTAAGCGTTAGAGTAGGAGTAAATATGGTTACTTCTTCAAAACACCATTGTTCTTCCCCTTCTGGATAACCGTCATGTTGTGCAATCCATTTAGCATCATCTAATGTTACGTCGTTACCGTCGTTTCCAGCTTTGAGATCTGAGTAATAGAATTTCTTATCACCGATTCTGACATATATTATATCAGCCTTACCGATGAGGTTAG